>SXZD01000167.1 GCA_005788065.1 Burkholderiales bacterium | reverse complement strand
TGTGCATGGGTAACCAGGCGCAGATCCGTTCCGGTTCAACGGCCATGTCCACGTCCACCCGTAACTTCCCCAACCGTCTGGGTATCAATACGCGCGTTTATCTGGGTTCTGCGGAACTGTCGGCTGTGTGTGCGCTGTTAGGCCGCATTCCGACCAATGCCGAGTATCTGGAGCAGGTCAATATCGTCAACCAGAAGGCTGGCGATATTTACCGCTACATGAACTTCGACCAGATCAAGGACTTCGTGGAAGTGGCGAACAAGGCGCAGTTGGTGGCTTAAGTGCCCAAGCAAACGCTGTCGTAATCTGTTGAGACGGTTTACGACAGTCCTGATGAACCCCGCTCTGGTAACAGACGGGGTTTTTCTTTTTTAAGGGGCAACGGGTATTGCCCGAATATCACAGCGGCATCTGATCTGCTAAATTGCCCGGTCGCAAGGAGACTCAGCATGAGCTTTAAAGAATACGATCAATACGATGCCACCGGCTTGGCCGGTCTGGTTCGCGACGGGGCCGTCAGCGCCGGTGAGTTGCTCGAAGAGGCAATTGCCCGCGCAGAGCGTGTCAATCCGCAACTGAATTTTCTGGTGCGTCCCATGTATGAGATTGCACGTGCAAATGCGCGGCAGCCTGCATTGGGGCCTTTTACCGGCGTGCCATTCCTGCTCAAGGACTTGCTGGCCTCGTATGCGGGTGTCCCGATGATGGGCGGCAGCCGCCTCACACAGGGTTTTGTCCCCGGAGAAGACTCTGAATACGTCAAACGCTTCAAGGCCAGTGGGGTGAATATCTTTGGCAAGAGCGCGACACCCGAATTCGGCATCACGCCCTCGACAGAGCCGGAGCTCACCGGGCCCGTACGCAACCCCTGGAACCTTGCGCACAGTCCCGGAGGCTCCAGTGGTGGGGCCAGCGCCGCCGTGGCCTCTGGCGTGGTTCCAATGGCTTCTGCAAGCGATGGTGGCGGGTCCATCCGCGTACCGGCATCGTGCTGCGGCCTGTTTGGTCTCAAGCCGTCCCGCGGCCGGGTGCCCTCCGGCCCCGATGCAGCTGATGGCTGGTTTGGCTTCATTGCAGAAGGCGTGGTGTCCCGTTCGGTGCGCGACTCTGCGCTGATGCTGGATGCACTGCAAGGGGACTATCCCGCACAATTGCTGAAACTGGCACCGCCCAAGATCAGTTGCATGGACGCCATTGCGCGTCCACCGGGCCCGCTGCGCATCGCGTTTTCAACACACCCGGGCATCGGCCTGCAACTGAATGCCGAGCTCGCAGAGAAGGTGCGCGAAACAGCCCGCATGCTGCAGGGTCTGGGCCACCATGTTGAAGAAGTTCAATTGCCGATTGACCGCGAAGAATTCATTTACAGCTATTCGGTGCTGATTGCGTCCGAAGTCGCAGCCACGATTGCAGCAGCGGAACAAAGAAACGGCGTCAAGGCGCGGTCGACCGATGTTGAATTGCGCACGTGGGGTGTGAAGCGCTTGGGCGATTCATTCACCGCCGGTGATGTTTCAACCGCCCTGTGGAGCATGCATCAGTTTTCTCGCCGCTGGATGACGTTTTTCGAGCCCTATGATGTCCTGCTGACTTCTACCCTGGGAACCCCGCCGGTGGAAGTGGGTGGCTTGTTGCCGGGTCTGGCCGATACCGTGCTGCTCAAGGCCGTGGGCAAACTGCCCATCGGACAGATTGCCAAGCGTCGTGAATTCGTGGTCAAGGCAGCGGAGCGGGTTTACAACTATTGCTCGCAAACCATGGCAGCCAATGTCACCGGTCAGCCCTCCATGAGCGTGCCCCTGCACTGGAGTCGTTCGGGCCTGCCGTTGGGCATGATGTTCACGGGTCGTTTTGGCGATGAGGCTACCTTGTTTGCCCTGGCCGCCGAACTGGAGCGTGCGCAACCGTGGTCGCACAAGCGTCCGTCTGTGTGGGCGGGGCAGGTCTAACACGCAGATCCCTCCGCAGAGGAAGCGTAAGCAGGTTAACTCCGTGCGCTGAGTCAGTGCGCTAAGTCGGTGTGCTGAACGTGTTTGAACTCTCACCCGATAAGTTGTACCCATTTTGGATGGAACAATCGGATGAGATTTGGCTACTCAAGGGCATGACTTCTTCCGTTGGGTCGAGGTCATACACCACGCAGCCTTTGTTCAACACGCTTTCATCCGGAGCGCTCCATGCCGATTCAAGCCACAGTCATCAACAATTATGATCCGCCCGTCAGTATCAATATCCATGAGGAGTCAGCCACGCAAAACAAGCTCTTAACAACCGCTCGAGTAGGTCTTTACTCAGCGGTGTCGGGAGGTGCATTTTCAATTATGGGGCTTGCAATTGCAGGAATCGCCAATGCAGGTCCTTGGGCGCTTGTTCCCTGCAATACCAGTGATATCAGTGATACTTGCAAACGACTGGCTGCGGTTACTCCGGCGGCCGTCCGCTGCCTGACGGATACTGCAATTCTGGGGCGCAAATTGCTGTGCGGAGGTGGGGGTGGAGACGTTCCAAACCCCTATCTCGATTGTATCCGGGATGAATGTCTGTGGCGTCGACAACACCTGTCTGATGATGCTTTTGCCAGGCGAATAGGTCTCGGATACGGTGTTGCGCTCGGGCTAGGTCTCGGCATCGGCTTTGCAGTCGGCGCGATCATGACTCCCATGCTCGCACGCGCCAATGCTCAGCGGCAAGCTCAACCTGAAACGGTTGAACTGGTTCAATCGGCTGGTACGGTTCCGACGCTCCACGCCAGTGCGGGTCCTTCAGCAGCGGTTCAAGAACGCCAAGCCATCGCAAGCAGCAAAGTTAACGTGTTCCTGATCTCCAATCCTGACGGTCAAGTTTCGGTGTCATTAAACGTAGCCGAATCAGCAAGCCGTCCTGTGGCCGCCTGATCAACGCACTTGGACCCGTGGCCGATAGCCCGTACTGCAGCACAGAACGAGCAACATCAAGCCGACCTCTGGGTCCGTCACCAGTCTGAAACACAGTTCCCCCTGGTTCCGGTGGCTTCTGCAAGCGATGGTGGCGGGTCCATCCGCGTGCCCGCGTCGTGCTGCGGCCTGTTTGGTCTCAAACCGTCCCGCGGCCGTGTGCCCTCCGGCCCCGATGCAGCTGATGGCTGGTTTGGCTTCATTGCAGAAGGCGTGGTGTCCCGTTCGGTGCGCGACTCTGCGCTGATGCTGGATGCACTGCAAGGGGACTATCCCGCCCAACTGCTTAAATTGGCCCCGCCCAAAACCAGTTGCATGGACGCTATCAGTAAGCCGCCGGGCAAGCTGCGCATTGCCTTCTCCACGCACCCCGGTATTGGCTTGGAACTGGACCCTGAACTGAAAGACAAGGTGCGCGAAACTGCCCGTATGCTCGAGGGCATGGGACACCGCGTCGAGGAAGTTCAGCTTCCCATCGACCGCGAAGAATTCATTTACAGCTACTCGGTGCTCATTGCCTCTGAAGTCGCGGCTACCATCTCAACGGCCGAGCGCCGCAATGGCGTGAAGGCCAAATCTTCAGATGTTGAATTGCGAACCTGGGGTATCAAGCGCTTGGGCGACTCATTCAGTGCGGGCGATGTTTCGCTGGCCTTGTGGAGCATGCATCAGTTCTCGCGCCGCTGGATGAGTTTCTTCGAGCCCTACGATGTATTGCTGACCTCAACGCTGGGCAAGCCACCGGTGGAGGTGGGAGGTCTGTTGCCCGGCATGACCGATACCGTGCTGCTCAAAGCAATCAGTAAGCTTCCCATCGGGCACATTGCCAAGCGGCGCGAATTCGTTGTGAAAGCCTCTGAGGTTGTCTACAACTACTGCTCGCAGACCATGCCAGCCAACGTGACGGGGCAACCTTCCATGAGTGTTCCTCTGCACTGGAGCCGTTCGGGTTTGCCGCTGGGCATGATGTTCACGG
Organism: Burkholderiales bacterium; assembly: GCA_005788065.1. Classification (GTDB taxonomy): domain Bacteria; phylum Pseudomonadota; class Gammaproteobacteria; order Burkholderiales; family Burkholderiaceae_B; genus SXZD01. The sequence goes on along the minus strand of SXZD01000167.1, from coordinate 3,506 downwards.
GTCGTTTTGGCGATGAGGCTACGTTGTTTGCTCTGGCCGCCGAATTGGAGCGTGCGTCCCCGTGGTCGCACAAGCGTCCGGCTGTGTGGGCGGGGCAGGAGGGATAAAATCGAGCATCCGATGTATGCGGTGCGATGGAGACATCGCTTTGCAGAAGAGACGGAGCAGTACGTACCCCGAGTAGCGTAGAACTTTTTTGATTTTTTTGTCACCCACAGTTAAAGGGGGTGACAATGAAGTCTCAGTGGTACTTTGTGGCAGTTCTGTTTTTCTTCGCGTCCGGAGCAAACGCCAACGGTGGCATTAAGTCGCTGTTGGCGCAAACGCCGATTAGTCAGGCGCATGCGCAAAGGCTGCTTGACGCTGTTCTGGGTGTTGGCGGGCTTACGACGCAGCCTGTGCTAGAGGTGGTGGACAATCCATCCTATGCCATTGCGTCGGTCAGCGGGGCTACACCCCGTATTGTGGTGTCTCGCAGCTATCTTTCAAGCATGACGCAGTCAGCGCTTCAATTCGCATTCGCGCACGAATTGGCGCATCTTCATCTGAATCACCATTCGTACATCCGACGCCTGCGCGCAGAGAACGAAGGCAAGCTTGCGGCAGCCCCCGGCCTGACGGATGTTGAGGCGTCGCGATCCTTGCGCAGTGCGTTTCACGCCATCGAACTCAGTGCGGACCAACTGGCCATGCAGTGGTGCGTATCGCTGGGGTGTACCGTCAATGACGCCGCGCGCGCACTTTCAGGCGCCTATGGGTTCCGCACCTCTGAAACTGAAACACATCCGGCGCTTGAAACCCGCATTCACATGTTGCGCTCTCATCATGAGACTCCATGACGCAATGGGTTCGCTGTAGCCTGGCTGTAGCAAGCCGCTTTGAAGACATCAGGCTGTTCTGATCAGTCAGTGCTATTGAAGAACGCCATCTTTCTTCAACTGCGAGTAAACGCGTTGTGCATACTTCTGGTTAAGCGCAGGTGTGGCACTGTGATAGGCGCCAACAGCTTTCCATGTGTTGCCATGCGTCTGTATCTGCTTTGCCAATATCCACGCGCCAATATTTGCATTCACGCACGCATCGAACAAATGCTCACGCTGTATCCCGTAGCTTCTCAGTTCCGGTAACCAGCGCGAATTGATTTGCATCAGGCCAATGTCTTCGTTGTACGACTTGAATTGCCGATTGATATTGATGGCGTTCGGATTTTCAGAGGACTCTACTTTTGCAATGGCCTTCAGTAACTGTGCGTTTACCTGATAGCGCGTGGCGGCCTGTTCATAGCAAGTGGCCAGCGCGCTGCCCGGACTACAGAGCAAAAGTAGCAGTGGCAGGGCTCTTGCGTAGCATAAGCCCGTTGCAAAATTCCTAGTCATATGAGTCGGCGTGTGTGTAGTGTCTGGTTTCGTTGGAGATGCAAGCATGCGCAGCGCGAGCGACGCAATCAATAACCGGCATGGGTTAGCCTTCGAAGGGGGATCTTCTGTGACTCAGCGCTGGCGAAGTTTTCTGACGGAACTTTATGTGTGCGTTTGTTACTGAACAGCATTGCTTACTGTATGAATGCAACGATATGCCGATTCAATCTTCACTGGCTTTACAGTCCCATGTAATTGATATCCCCGCAAACCCCCCCGATTCGACGCATCCGGTGTTGGCTTTGCACTTGGCCTGCAATCAGCCTGGTTCGAGAGCGACCGACGAGAGGCTCACTGCCTATCGGACTGGTTTGCTCTCAACGCTTGACGGTCCAACGTTACGGTGCACGGTAGTTTCGCTTGCCATCCTGTTGGGGGCTGGCGCTCTGATGGGTTTGGGTATCGCAGGGCTTGCGAATGCAGGCCCCATGCACATCCGGCGCGTTTGTGGGGTCGCACCCGAAGCCTCAGCGACTGCAGCCAGTGCTTCGGATCCAACATCAGACTGCCAAGTGAGCCAACGTATCAAGGAAGCGTGTGTCGGCACTCTCTTTGGTGCAACCATACTGGCGATCGTGGGTGCAACTGGTTTGGGAGGCATCATCTCCGACATTAGGTACAGAATGCGTCATGGTAACCATCACAGCGGGCCTAGAAACATCGACTACAACAGTGGCTTGGGTGGTGGTGGTGGCGTGGGTGATGGAGGTGGCAGTGGTGCGTGAAATTGCGCTCAGTCATTTCGCGCGAACGGAGTGGCCAGACACCGTCATTCCGGCCGACCGCACACTTCGCGACCCGGTCTGGTTCGATATAGCGCGCCGGCAGCCACGCCCATGAAAATGGCTGCCAACAGAAACGAACCTGCAGAAAAAAGCAGGCTGTTGGTTTTTCGATAGTCCCAGAGTATGCAGGTGCGCTCGACTGAATGGTACTGACACACCCCAAACAGGTCTTCAAACGCCAGACCGGTTACGGAACAGAGCATGATGAACGCAAGCGTGGCTGACCCGACAGCCGCGACTGACAAGGCAAGTGCATAAGCGGTACGGGTATTGCACAAAACGGTGCTCCTTTTTCTTTCCATTGAGTGACCGTTTGGAAACGAGTAGTTCCCCTCCGTTTCAATTGCGCAAATTTGGCTACCCCGTTTTAACCGGAACAAAATCGGAAAGAGCGGCCGACTAAAAGCCAGATCGGGGTTTCCCGGTCCGGTTTCTCTTCCATGTACATTCGCCTATGATTCGGCACAAAAAGGACTATCACAATGCCCAGCCAGACAAGTTCAGTTGTTACGGCAATCCCCGCTTAAACCGCGTATGTGTCATCCGAGTCGCATGCTGATCCTAAACGCTATCCGCGAGTAAGCGACTTATGCGCAATTGCGAGTGCAGGGCTGCTTGCAATTGGAGGATTGGCGTTCGCCGGTGAATCAGACACGTGGGGCGGCGGTTCCATCAGCAGGCGTGGATATAGAGCTTGGTCTCACTCATCCGCGACCGGCAGTGACAGCCGGAATGCCTGCAGCCCAAGCGAGGGAAGCAGAGTCCGTAAGTCGGGCCGGACTAGTCCTCACGGTTACCGACTGTGGTGGTTTCGGGGGCGGGGGTGAGCGCCCCGTTCAGTATTGCGGTAACACCAATTGCAAGCCAGGTCGCAGCTCATTTCAGAGGCAATTCCTGAAGCAGTTCGAGCCCGACCCATCACGCTGCAGCACAGGGGCAGCAAGCACCTGAGCAAGTGGTCGTTATACCATCCTGAATCATGTCAAACTCCCAAGCGCGTCAAGCGACGATTCGAGGAATCGCGCTGGCTGGCCTGATCTGCCCGGTCGCTCAGCCTGGCACCCGAACCCAGCCTTCCATCAGTACGCGGGCGCTGCGGCTCATGATGGCTTTTTTCACTGTCCAGTTACCATTCTCACATTCGGCTTGTGCTCCGACGCGCAGCGTGCCTGACGGGTGACCAAACTTTACTGCCTCACGCTCGCCACCGCCGGCGGCCAGATTTACCAGGGTACCGGGAATGGCTGCAGCCGTTCCTATGGCAACTGCTGCCGTCCCCATCATGGCGTGGTGCAATTTGCCC
>SXZD01000166.1 GCA_005788065.1 Burkholderiales bacterium | reverse complement strand
CACATAACACTGGAAAAACGCGTGGCAGGGCGGCAGCTTCATGCGCGGAATGTCGGATACATTCCACGCCGACACGATCAGGCGCCGGGAATCGGGGTTGTTGCGAATCTGGTCGATGACCTGCGCAATCTGGTCTATCTTGCCGCCATCGGGTGTGGGCCATGAGCGCCATTGCACGCCGTATACCGGACCCAATTCGCCATTTTCGTCAGCCCATTCATCCCAGATACTGACCTGATTGTCCTTCAGGTAGGCAATATTGCTGGAGCCCTGCAAAAACCAGAGCAGCTCGTGAATGATGGAACGCAGGTGCAGCTTTTTGGTTGTCACCAGCGGAAAGCCTTCGCGCAGGTCAAAGCGCATCTGATGTCCGAACACCGACCGTGTGCCGGTACCGGTGCGGTCGGTTTTTTATGTGCCGTTTTCCAGCACGTGGCGCATCAGGTCAAGATATTGCTTCATGTTTGCCGTCTTCAACAACGCTTGCTTGGTTCCAGACGGTAAATCCGCCCCTGCGTCACATTATAGCGACCACGACTGCAAGATGCCGACATGTCGTCAGACTGCCGTGGTGGCCGAGGCTGACCTGTCAATAAACTGCAATGAGGCCAGTCTGGCGTAAAGTCCTGGCCGGGTCAGCAGTTCATCGTGAGTGCCTTGTTCCACTACCTCGCCATTTTCAATGACCACAATGCGGTCGGCAGCCAGTACGGTTGCCAGTCGGTGGGCGATGATGAGGGTTGTCCGGCCTTTGGCAGATCGTTCAATGGCTTTTTGCACCCACTGCTCGCTTTCGGCGTCCAGACTGCTGGTGGCCTCATCGAGCAGCAGCAGGGGCGCATCCTGCAGAATGGCCCGTGCAATGGCAAGGCGCTGCCGTTCCCCGCCAGACAGGCGCGTACCCCGTTCGCCCACGAAGGTATCGGCACCCTCCGGCAGTCGGGCGATCAGTTCCTCGCAGGCGGCCTCTTTCAGTGCCCGGCGCACGGCGGCGTCGTCTGCTTCGGGACGCGCATAGCGCACGTTTTCGGCAATGCTGGCCGAAAATACGGCCGGGTCCTGGGGAACGAATGCCACCGCATGCCGCCAACTGTCAGGGCGTATGGAAAACAGCGGGTGCCCACCCTGGACCCGAATCAGCCCTGACTGCGGGTCGTAGGCCCGCAGCAGCAGTCCGAACAGGGTAGATTTGCCAGCGCCGGACGGACCCACGATGGCAACAGTCTCGCCGGCCTCGATGGTCAGGTTGAACTGACGCAGGATGGGCAGCTCGGGCCTTGCCGGGTAGGCAAAATGCACGTTTTCAAACTGTATCTTCAACCCTCCCGGAGCCGCTGGCATCTCGATGCCTTCCTGCGGCAGTCGGGTGTCCAGTGCAAGCAGTTCCACCAGACGATCGGTTGCACCGGCAGCCCGTTGAAACTCACCCAGCACCTCCGAGAGAGCGGCCGCACCGCCTCCCACAAAACCGGCATACATGACGAATTGCGCGAGCTGCCCCGCCGTCATGCTGCCGTCGCCCACGGCCCGGGCGCCGAGCCAAAGCACAGCGGTCAAGCCTGCGAAAGCCAAGCCGATGGCACAGAACAGCAGCGTGGCCCGGGTGCGGATACGGCGGCGCGCGGCTTCATAGGTCTGTTCGCAGCGTTGGGAAAAACGGTCGCTCTCACGACCTGTCTGATTGAGCGCCTGCACGGTGCCCACCTGTTGCAACACCTCGGTGGCCAGCGCATTGCTGTCGGCAAGCGTGTCCTGGCTGGCGCGAGACTGTTTGCGCAGCCTCCGGGCCAGCATCATGACGGGCAGTACCACCAACGTGACCACCACCATCACGGCACCTGACAGCATCGGACTGGTCAGCATCAGCATGATCAGACCCCCGGTAGTCGTGATCATGTGGCGCAGTGCAAATGAGAGCGAACTGCCGATCAACGTCTGGATAAGCGTGGTGTCAGCCGACAGCCGCGAGGTGACTTCACCCACCTTCAGCGTTTCAAAAAAAACCGGCCGCTGAATCAGCAGATGGCTGTAAACCCGAACCCGCAGATCAGCCGCGATGCGCTCGCCCAGCGAACTGACCATGTAGAAGCGCACACCGGTGACCGCTGCCAGCAGGAAGGTGACGCCAAGCAGGCCGGCAAACGCGCCCTCCAGTCCACCGTCGTGGCGGCCGCTCAGGTAGCCGCCGTCTACCAGGCCTCGGAACATCAGGGGTACGGTCAGCGCCAGGGCGGAGGACAGCAGCAGGGCGGCCAGCGCCGTCCATGCTACCGCGCGATGCGGCCGGATGAGATCTGCCAGCAGGCTGCGCAGGGTTGTAAGTGATTTGGTCTTTTTCATGTGTTCAGAGTTTCATCGGCTTCCAGTAGCCAGTCAATTCGAGGTAGCCCTTTCCCCAGCGCACGGTATCACCCGCGCTTGCCCCTTCCCGAGAAGTGCCAGAGTCCCGCGCTGCAGCCCCCGTCGGTCCTGCCGGGCGTCGGAACACTTGCACCGCACCCTCCCAATAGACCGTTCCGGTGCTCATGCGCGAATCCAGTTCCTGGTCGGGCATCAGGGGTCTGAGTTCGAACACGGTATGGTCCAGCACCAGACGCAAGCTGATCGGCCACTCGGTACCCGTACGCGGTGATGTCCATTTCTGTAGCACCTCAAACCGTATTTTGGCAAAAGAAACGACGCGACCATCTGCCAGTCGCAGCTGCGCATGTTGCCAGATATCGCCACCCGCGGCTGATGCCGCGTCTTTGCCCCGGATGCGGAAAGCCATCAACGAACTGCCGTCGTCCCCATGCAAGCCTACCCAGTCCCAGCCGACCGCCCGCTCATCCAGTACGCTGCTGGACCACTCATGGTCCATCCATGTCTTGCCCGTCAGCCGGCGCGTCAGCGCGTCCTTGCGCAGTCGCAGTTCAGCCCGGCTGGCCAGATGCGCAAGTGTTATGTAATGACTGGCCTGCTCGGCGCGGGGTCCTTTGCGCGAAAAGCCGGCATCGCCCTGTAGCCATTCGGGCTGAGTGGGCTCGAACTCGCAGCGCAGGTCCATTTCTGCTGAACGGATCTGTGCCACCCAAACCCCGTCGGCTCGCCGCTGCAACAACCATTTGCCGATGCGAAGTTCGAAACGGCCTTCGCTGTCCACCTCTGACATTCCGGTATCGGACAGCCCAGTGCGCCGCGCAATCTGGTCATGCACCAGTTTGCCGTTCTGGATGCTGGCAACGGCCACGTGGGCCAACAGCAATTGATGCGGCGCCATGCGGGCAGGATTGTCAGGGTCGCTGTGGGGTGCCGTCCGGAAGAATGTGATCTGGATGCCAATGGGCGAGGTGCCGTCGCCCCCCGCCTCAAACCAGCCGGTGAAATACCACCACTCGGTGCGGAATGATGGGTGGGCGCCATGATCCCGGGGCAGACGGATGCGATATGCAGGCAGGGCAGGCGCATGGTTGCGCGTGTCCTTGAGTGCAGCCTTCACGCCACCCGGAAAGCACACCGCCAATAAACTGGCCAGCAGAAGCCGTCGGGAGATTACCGTCTCACCCATGGTCTTCTTTCAGGATGTCCAGACAGTTGCCCCGCAGGGCAGCCCAGCCCGCCAGCGCCGCAGTCAGGCTGGCCAGCAGCAGCAGGGCGGCAGACAGAATCGCCAGCAGGCCCCATGGCATGTGCACTTCCATGGTCCAGTTGAATGATTGCGGGTTGACCACATGCACCAGAATCAGCGAAAACACCGTCCCCAAAAACAGGCCACTGCCAACGCCGGTCAGCGCCACTGAAAATCCTTCGGTCATCAACATCTTGAGCAGGTGTTTCATGTCGGCACCCATGGCCAGCAGGGCTGCAAATTCCTGTTTTCGGGCAAGAGCCGTGGCCGCGAATGTGCTGGCAATTCCCATCAGCCCTATCCCGATGGCAGCGGCCTCCAGCAGGTAGGTCACCGCGAAGCTGCGGTCAAAGATCTTCATGCTGATCTCACGGATGAATTGCGACTCTGCAAATTCAACCCGTGCGCCCCAGGGGTAGTCGGTCAACACAGCCTTCAAGCCCTGTGTCAGTTCGCCGATCGATATGTCAGCTTCGGGCCAGAAAGCGGCGTCGGTCAGCCGCAAGGCCAGTCCCAGCCCTTGTGCATCATCCAAGGCCATGACGATGCTGCCACCCTGTCGGGCATAGTCCCGCCAGATGCCGGCAATGTGTACTTGCCGACCCTGAAGTTCGGGAAGGGGAATCGTCACCACTTGTCCTTGCTGCCAGCCATACACCGTGCTGGTGGCCTCCGATATCCATATCGGGACGGCGCCATCGGGCCAGCGGCTGTCTGCCGCAACCACCAAGGGCAGTCTGGACTGCGGATTGCTGCGGTCAAGTGGACGCATCACCAGTGTCACCGGCGGTCGGGCGGCAGACAGGCTGACGGGTTGACTGGTCCAGAACTCAGCCCGCTCAACCCCTTTGACCGCACGCAATCGCTGCTGAACCTGTTCATCCATACCCACGAGATCGCCCGCCTGAACCCGCAGGTACAGAGGGGCGGGCAGCACTTCATCCAGCCAGTTGACCAGCGACTGGCGGAAACTGAACACCATGATGGCCATGGCAATCACCAAGGAAAAGCTGGCCACAATCCCGGCCAGAGCGATGCCGCTGTGTCCCGGGCTGTGACGGGTTTTCAGGTGGGAGAGGGCGGCCAGCGAACGGGGCTGTCTGACATCTGGCGTGAGAGTCTGCAGCAAGGCGGGCATACAACTGATGCCGCCAAACAGACCGCAGGCGATTGCCGCATAGCCTCCCAGGGGCAAGCCATTGATGGCGGGTACCAGCGCCAGCAGGGGGCAGAGCACCAAGCCAGCAAGTCCGCTCATCGGCCAGTGAGCGGCCATCGCCTGCTGCGCGCCCCCCATGCCGGATTTCAGTGCCGCCGTACCAGGTGTCTGCGCGGCTTGCGCTGCCGGTTTCCAGGCGCCGGCCACACTGCAGGCGCAGCCCAGCAAGACAAACAGCGCAGCATCGCAGACCGTGAGACTTAATTGCGGTTTGTAGGCCTGAAAGTATCCGCCACCCAAGTCGGCCCCCAGACGGTTGAGCACAGCACTTGCCGCGGCGATACCCAGAGCGGTCCCGGTCAGACTGCCCAGCAGTCCGGTGGTGAGGGACTCTGTCAGCAACTGTGCCCGCACGACCCCCGGGTCGGCACCCAAGGCGTTGAGCAGCGCCCACTGCCGGCTGCGTTCCATCGCCGCCAGTGTCTGGGAGGCATAAATGAGAAAACACCCGGTCAGCAAGGCAACCAAGGCCAGAATGGACAGGTTGACCCGGTAGGCTCTTGATACCGCAGCCCCCCGCGACCCCGCTTCATCCGGGTTGTCCAGCCAAAGACCCGCAGGCAGCATCTGCTCGATGCTGTTGTCCAGTTGTGTCAGCGACACCCCGTCGCCGGCTTTCAGGTCAATGCGATGCACCCGGTCCAGCAAACCCAAGCGCCACTGCGCCGCTGCGATGTCGGATACAGCCATCAGACTGTCGCCTGCGGTCTCGGTTAGCAGTCCTGCGACCCGCCACGACACCTCACCGTCTGTCCCGGTGGTGCGCAGCGTGTCGCCCTCTGCTGCATTCAGTCTTGCAGAAAGCGCCGGGCTCAAAAACACAGCATGACTGTCAAAAAAATCATCCGAGTCAGTCGCACGGCCAATCAGGTGGGGTGTTACCGATGCCGCACGCATAAAATCGATCCCCAACCACTTCACCGGCTTTTCAAGCCCCGCGATGCCGATCTCCAATTCAAGCACCGGCGAGACAGCAGAGACTGCGTCGACCTGCAGCAATTTGTCGACGATGCTCAAATCAAATCCGACTTTAGGCCCCCTGACCACCCGATCCGCTGTGCCGGAAAACTGCCTGACACCGCTGGCAAAACTGTCCAGCGCACTGGTATGGATCAGGTGTACGGCCAGTCCCAGTGCAATGCCCAGCGCGATAGCGATAACTTGCAAGGCGGTGCGAACGGGCCGCATCCTCATTTGCGATCCGATGCCAGACAGCCCCAGTTGCAGACCCGTCATCAGGGCTTTCATCATGCCAACGCCCTGTCGGTGAGTTTTCCTTCCTCCAGCCAGAGTTGCCGGTCCAGTCTCGCGGCAGCACGCTGAGAGTGGGTCACCATCACCAGAGCATTCCCCTCCTGCGTACATTGTGTGATCAAGAGGTCCAGCACCTGTTCTGCATGACGGGGGTCGAGGTTTCCGGTGGGTTCGTCCGCCAGAACCAGTCCCGGGTTGAGCGCTAGAGCCCGTGCGATGGCAACGCGCTGTTGCTCACCGCCTGACAATTCGGCGGGTTTGGCATCGGCCCGGTGGCTCAAATCGATGCGTTCGAGCAGGTCGTCTACACGTTTGTTGTCCGGCGTCCTGCCGTCGAGCAGCCAGGGCAGGGCGATATTCTGTCTGGCCGTCAGGTGGGGCAGCAGGTAGAAGGCCTGAAACACCAATCCAACCTGCTGTCGGCGCAGACGGTTGCGCTCTGCCTGCCTGATTTGCCACGGGTTGATGTTCGAGAGTCGGATTTCGCCGGAATCAGGTGCTTCCAGTCCAGCCAGAATGTGAAGGAGTGTAGATTTTCCGGTGCCCGATTCACCCAGAATTGCAAGACTTTGGCCGTGATTTACCTGTAGATCCAGCGCCGAAAACAGGGTTCTGGCGCCAAAGGATTTTTGGATGTTGTCACACGAAAGCAAGGCTGCATGCGGGTTTTGAGGTGCTGCTGACATGTGGGCTGCGGGGCATCCAGAGTTGACTCCGGCTTTGAGTGTGCCATGGCTTTAGGTAAACTGCGAAACAATCTTTCAAATTGCAACGTAAAATTGCACCTGCGAAAGCTTTCAACAGCCTGCGCGCTGATTACAATTAAACACATCGACAGCAAACAACTGCGTTGATTGAACAGAGGAGACTTTCAGATGGCCACCAACCCACAAGACGACAAGCGTAATCTGGCGGATCCGGCAGCGCTTGCCAAAGCATCACCCACAGCAGGCAAGCCGCTTGCGCCAACCACGCAGCAGCCCATCGTCGAAGCGGGCGCTGACGGTGACGAGATCGTAGACGCCAGTGTGGTTGGCGACGTGGCCGAAGCCGACGTGGAAGCCGAAGAAACCTCCGGTCTGTTTGGTGCCCTTGGTGGTATCGGTCTGACCGCTGGTGGGGCTGCCGCTGTCGGGGCAGGAGCGCTCGGTGTCGCGGCCATCGGCAGTCAAGGTGATACGGAGCAGAATCCGCCCGCAAGTGATGGTGCCGGTTCCGGTGGTCCCACGGGCACACCGCTCGATGTGGTGCTGGGCCCGATTGCTGATGCGGCAGGTGGCGGCGGCGGTGGTGCCGGTGGTCCCACGGGCACGCCGCTGGATGCGGTGCTCGGCCCGGTTGCTGATGCAGCAGGTGGTGGCGGTGGTGGAGGTGCCGGTGGCCCCACAGGTACACCGCTTGATGCAGTGCTCGGCCCGGTTGCTGATGCGGCAGGTGGTGGCGGTGGTGGTGGTGCTGCGCCCAGTCCGTCGGAAGGGGTTATTCCTAACTCCAATTCGCCGGCCGATATGGTCACCGATCCCATCAATGATGCCTTGATCACAGTCGCTTCACAGAACCCGGGAGACACCCCGGCGGAACCCATCCTCGGGCCATTGACCAATGTGGCCACTGGAGAGGGCTCCGGACTCGTTCCTGACAGCGGTACTCCGCTTGATGCTGCGACTAGTCAGGTCAACGCAGGTCTCGAAACAGTTGCGGCCGCCAACCCGGGTGATACACCGCTTGAGCCCCTGCTCGGGCCCTTGGCAACGGTTGTTTCTGGTGGAGATGGTACTGCTTCTGCAGCCTCCTCGTCCGGTGGTGCTCCCGATCCTACAGATTTGTTGACGGCCGGTTCTGCGGGCATCTCCAGCGCAGCAGGTGGCGCCGATCTGCCGGTAGCGCCACCATCAAGCCCCGTCTGACGGACCAGTCAAGCCAGGTCTTGATTTCAAAACGCCTCCTTCGGGAGGCGTTTTTCATGGTGAATTGCGTTTGTCTGCAATTTTTTGAATCCATTTTTTTGGTCTGTCGGTAATACACGTACAGAGTGCGCAAGCACACCACGAAACTCGAAACCGACAACACTGGAGAGATCACATGAACGCAGCCACCCGTAACGAATCTACAGCCAGCGCAGTTGCCGTCAAGGCAGGCAGCGCTAAAACCACGGCGCAGGCCAACGCCGCTCTGGCACGCCTGATCGCTGGGGAGGCGGGTGAAGGTCAGGAAGGTGTTGTTGAAGTAAGCGCTGACGCTGCAGCGCCTGCAGCCGAGCAAGTTGCTCAGCAAGCCGCCGACCCGGTTGCCGAGCAGGTGGCTGAAGTCGCGGCTGAAGAAGTTGCCGAAGAGGGGCTGATGTCTGGCCTGTTCGGACCGGAATTGCTGGCTCTCGGTGTCCCCGCTGCGGGTGTGGCAGGTGCCGTAGGCGTAATCTCCTCTGTTGGTTCCCGTAACACCGAGGCTGAAATGGCCGATAGCGGTGAAGGTTCCACCACGGGTCCTTTCCCCACAACGGGTACTCCCCTGGATGCCATCATCAACCCCCTGAACGCGGGTGCAAGTGGTGGCGCTTCCGGTGGCACCTCCGATGGTGGCGATTCGTCTGCCAGCAGCGGTCCTTTCCCGACAACCGGAACTCCGCTGGATATGGTGATCAACCCGATCAACGAAGGTGCCTCTGGTGGCGGCGCCGGTGGTGACACGGGTGGCAGTACCGGTCCCTTCCCGGAAACCGGCACTCCGCTGGACATGGTGACAGGCCAGATCAGCAGCGGCATTTCCAGCGGGGCAGACATGCTCGCCGGTACGCCCCTGGCACCGGTGGCTGAACAGTCTCCCTTTTGATTAAGCGTTCCTTTTCAAATGCAAAAGGCCGGTTTCCCGGCCTTTTTGCATGGTGCTTCACAGCGTTTGCACCACCGCTTCGCTCTGTGTTGGCGGTCGGCAGATCGTGGTGATTCCGCCCGCCATCAAGCGGTGAAACTCCCGATCGGGAGATGCTTATTCCGCAAGACCCCCGGCCACCGCACTGAAACCTGCGTCCACGTGCGTGATCTCCGCGGTAATGCCGCGAGCCAGATCTGACAACATGAAAGCCGCCACGTTGCCCACGTCCTCAATGGTCACATTGCGGCGCAATGGCGCGGTCTTTTCCACAGCGTCCAGAATCTTTCCGAATCCTTTGATGCCCGCAGCCGCCAGCGTCTTGATCGGACCAGCGGAGATGCCGTTACAGCGGATGCCGTGCTGACCCAGACTTTCAGCCAGATATCGCACAGCAGCTTCCAGAGACGCTTTGGCCAGGCCCATCGTGTTGTAGTTCGGCACCATCCGCTCCGCACCCAGATAACTCAGGGTGATGACGCTCGCGTCGCGTCCCTTCATCAGAGGCAATGCCGCCTTGGCCAGTGCCACCAGGCTGTACGAAGACACGTCGTGGGCTATCCGGAACGCTTCGCGGCTGGCGCCTTCCAGGAAGTCTCCGGCAATCGCCTCACGGGGTGCGAACGCGATGGCATGCACCAGTCCGTCCAGGGCGCCCCAAGTTTGGGTCAGTTCTGCAAACACGGCATCGATCTGCGCGTCTTCTGTCACATCGCAGGGAAACACCAGGCTTGAGCCAAAGTCTGCCGCCATCTCGGATATGCGGTCACGGAAGCGTTCCCCCTGATAGGTGAAGGCCAGCTCTGCACCCTGCTGGTGGCAGGCGCGCGCGATACCATAGGCAATGGACCGGTTCGACAGTACGCCGGTGATCAAGATTTTTTTTCCCTGAAGGAAACCTGACATGACTTGCTCCTGAGGTGTGGAATGTTCAACGTGTTCTGCAGCGCATTATAAGAGGCTTGTGCGGGCGGGTGAGGGTGCCGGTGACAGGCTTGTCGGATGTATGACCTGTTTTCCGCCTTGATTTCTGTCCGGACAGGTGTCGTTTCCAAGGAAAAACCATCGTCATTTGACAGAAGTTTAGACTGCCGTATAATTGCGGATTCCTTAGGCGCGTAGCTCAGTTGGTTAGAGCACCACCTT
>SXZD01000165.1 GCA_005788065.1 Burkholderiales bacterium | reverse complement strand
GCCCACATCCGCACGCTGCTGCTCACCTTGCTGTATCGCAAGATGCCGGCATTGATTGAGCGTGGATATGTGTATATCGCTCAACCACCGCTGTTCAAGATCAAGCACGGAAAAGAAGAGCGATATCTGAAAGACGAACATGAAGAGACCGAATACATGTTGCGTCTGGCTCTCAAGGAGGCGCGATTGCTGCCGCGTGCAGGAGCATCGGAAATTTCCGGTGATGCACTGAGCACATTGGCTTCACAGTTTGCCTTGGCTGATGCCGTGGTCAGGCGATTGTCACGGGTTATTGACGAGGCGGTTCTGCGTGCCATTGTTCAGGGTGTTGAACTGCAACTGGATGACGCAGCGCAGACACAGCAGTCTGCAGATCATCTCAGAGCGGTTTTGAATCCGACTGAGTACGCCGTTTTTGCACAATACGACGAACGTCTGGATAAGCATCAGGTGATGATTCACCGCAAGCATCACGGTAATGTGAAAGTCAGCTTGATTGATTCCGATTTCGTGCATGGTGCCGATTATCCTGTCTTGCATAACGCTGCAGCCACCTTCAAGGGTCTGCTGGGTGAAGGCGCTCTCATTTCCCGCGGCGAAGGCGACAAAGCCAAAACGATGGCGGTCACCGAGTTTGGTGAAGCCATGAACTGGTTGTTGCAGCAGGCGGAAAATGCAGTGAGCAAACAGCGTTACAAAGGTCTGGGTGAAATGAATCCAGACCAGTTGTGGGAAACCACGATGGATCCGAGTGTACGCCGTCTATTGCGGGTGCAGATCGAAGATGCCATTGCAGCCGATCAGATCTTTTCTACTTTGATGGGCGATGATGTGGAACCGCGCAGGGCCTTTATCGAGACCAACGCCCTGTTGGCAGCCAACGTGGATATCTGAGGAGAGCAAAATGAAACGGGTCGTATTCAACCAAAAAGGTGGTGTCGGCAAATCCACCATCACTTGCAATCTGGCTGCCATCAGTGCGAAATCAGGACTGCGCACTCTGGTGGTAGACCTCGACCCGCAGGGCAATTCCACGCAGTACCTGCTGGGCAAATCAGGTGACGAACTCGAAGTAGGATTGGCTGATTTTTTTGATCAGACATTGAATTTCAAGTTGCGCAGCAAGAAAACAGAAGACCTGATTTATTCAACGTCGTATGAAAATCTGTATGTGCTGCCAAGTCATCCCAGTCTGGAAGAGATGCAATCCAAGCTGGAATCGCGTTACAAAATTTTCAAGTTGCGTGATTCACTGAATGAACTGAAAAACTTTGACCAGATTTTTATCGACACCCCTCCGTCACTGAATTTCTACTCACGTTCCGCGCTGATTGCCGCTGACAGTGTTCTCATTCCGTTTGATTGCGATAACTTTTCACGTCGTGCCTTGTATACCCTGATGGAAAATCTGGAAGAAATCCGCGGGGATCACAATTCCAGCTTGAAACTGGAGGGCATCGTGGTCAACCAGTTCCAGGCACGCGCCAGCTTACCCCAGCAGTTGGTCACTGAAATGCTCGACGAAGGCCTGCCCCTGCTTGAGCCTTACCTGTCCTCGTCCGTGAAGATCAAAGAAAGCCACGAACAGTCCCGGCCCATGATTGACATGGATCCGTCGCACAAGATCACACAGCAGTTCCAGGCTTTGTTCGAACGAATTCAACAATCGTCCGAGCAATCAACAGGCCAGCGACGCATTGCCTGATTTCGCCCGCTTGAGATGCGGTGTGTGCCAGTGTGACTGACGGTGTGGAGAAGAACTGCAACACGGTTGCGGTCATTGGTGCCGGCATTGCCGGCATTCATGTGGCCAGTGCACTGGCCATGCAGGGTTGGCGAGTGACCCTCATCGATAGCGCGCCCGATATCTGTAGCGGTGCATCGGGCAATCCGGCGGGTGCATTTCACGCACACGTTTCCCGCGACGATGCACCCATGTCCCGCTTGAGCCGATACGGCATCGAAGCCACCCTCTCTTCTCTTGAACAGTTGACACACGCTGGTTTGCTGACATGTGGCGAGGATTGGGCTTGTGACGGGCACGTCCAGATCTGTGACAGCGACGAGGATGAAATCAGGACGCGCGAAACGTTTGAGCGTCTGACACACTTGCACTCTGTCATGCAGTGGAAAGAGGCGGCAGCTATTGCCCAAGACCTTGGAATCACCCCTTTGCGAGGCGGGCTGTTCTTCAGAAGAGCCGGCTGGGTCAAACCGGTGGCGTGGTGCAAGGCGCTGCTGTCCTCTTCAAAGGTGGAGTTGCGGATGGGTATGCAGGTTACCTCCATCCGGCTTGTGCCCGACGGGGCTTGTGAAGTGCTGACGGCCACCACTGAGGCAGTCGAAACAATGCGGTACGACAGGGTCGTCATTGCAGCTGCAAGGCACAGTCTTGAGCTTTTTGCTCAACCTGCTGTGCAGTCCCGGTCGGTAAAGGGCCAGGTAAGCCTCGTAAAGGCACCTGCAAGGCTTCGGAGGGTTGTGTCTGGGGCTGCCTATGCAATCGAGCCAGAACCCGCTACATGGCTGATTGGGGCTACCTACGAACGACCCGCATTGGACTCGGAGGTCAGCGAGATGGCTCACCAGCAAAACATGCAGCGTCTGCAGTCTGCGTTTGCAGGTATTCCGCCGTTGGAGGTGACGGGCGGTCGAAGCGCCATCCGCACCATGTGGCCCGATCGATTGCCGGCGGTCGGCCCGGCCATTGACGACCGGGGAAACCCGTTGGTATCCATCTGGTTTGCGACCGGTTTCGGGTCGCGGGGGTTGACGTGGGCCGCGTTGACTGCTGACATTATCAGCGCATGGTGGGCGGGACGGTGCCCGCCCTTGCCTCAGGACTTGCTCGCGGCTGTTTTGCCAGGGCGTTTTTTCTCACGCGCTTCAAATTCGAAACCGACCTTGCCGTCCTTGCCCAAGACCAGATAAGCCTTGAATGACCTGCGTGTCTTGGAAGACACAAAACGCGTCAACAGGTCTGTCTTGCCCGTTTCCAGCAGCTTGTTCATCTGCGCAGGCTCGATGGGTTGCTGCAGAATCACCTTGCCCGACTTGAAGTCGCACGATTTGGCGGGGCCCAAGGACTTTTCGCAGACATAGCTGTTGATGTTGTCAAAAATACCTGAACCGCATTTCGGGCACGTACCCACCCGTTCTTTGTCAGAAAAGTCGGGAGCCTCCTCGTCATCGCCATCACCGCCCGATCCCTGGCCGAAGTCAAACTCGAGCTTGAATTCGTCCGTGAGCTTGAGTACCGCCGAGAAGGGTCGTCCCATTTTGCTGCGGAAACCATCGAGCATGGGGAGCGAGTGTTCGCGCAGAAGTTGTTCGACCTCTTCAACCTCGAACTGTCGTCCACCCGGTACTTTTGAAATGGAAAAGTCACATTTTTCGGTGTTGGTGCACTGGAAGCGGCGGTAGTTTTCCTTGACCACACTTCCGCATTTGGGGCACGGCGTTTTCAGCGTTGCATAATCGCCGGGGATGGTGGCCTCGGTGTAGTTTTTAGCGCGGTCAACAATGTTTTGCGTGATGCTGGCAATCTCGCTCATGAAAGTGTCGCGCGAGAGTCGTCCCTTCTCCATCTGACTGAGCTTGAATTCCCATTCGCCGGTCAACTCCGGCATGGTCAATTCCTTGACACCCAGACCGCGCAGCAGCGTGAGTAACTGGAAGGCCTTGGCAGTCGGTATCAACTCGCGTGCATCGCGCACCAGATATTTTTCTGCCAACAGACCTTCGATGATGGCTGCGCGCGTGGCCGGTGTGCCAAGCCCTTTTTCTCCCATGGCCTCGCGCAGTTCATCGTCGTCCACCAGTTTGCCGGCGCTCTCCATGGCTGACAGCAACGTCGCCTCGGAATAGCGGGCAGGCGGGCGGGTGAAGAGATCGATTTTCTCGATGTACTCAACCGGTACTTTCTCGGACGGTTTGATGGCCACCAGCGTGTCGTTCTCGTCGCTGCCGGACTTGCCGTAAATGGCCAGCCAGCCCGGTTCGGTTAGCACCTTTCCTTCGGTACGGAACGCGTGCTGATCCACCTTCGTGATGCGGGTGGTGACCAGAAACTCGGCGGCCGGATAGAAAACCGCGAGGAATCGGCGTACTACCAGGTCATACAGCTTCTGCTCGGGCTCGGACAGGTTTTTAGGTGTCTGCAGTGTCGGGATGATGGCAAAGTGGTCCGATACCTTGCTGTTGTCAAATACCCGTTTGTTGGGCTTGACCCAGCCTTTGGCCAAAATGGTTTTTGCAAACGGTGCGTGCGGCTTGGCGTATTGGGCAACGTCGGGTTTGTCAGACGCGCCTTGCACCAAGGCCTCCAGCGTCTTGATCACGGTGCCCAGATAATCTTCCGGCAGTGCTTTTGAGTCGGTTCGCGGATAGGTCAGTACCTTGTGTTTTTCGTACAGCGCCTGAGCCAGACCCAGCGTATTTTTGGCGGAAAAACCGAACCGGCTGTTGGCCTCGCGTTGCAGGGTCGTCAGGTCAAACAACTGCGGTGCAATCTGAGTCGACGGCTTGCTCTCGTCGGTGGCCACACCCGTTTTGTCGGTGCAGGCCTTGACGATCTCGGCTGCTTTGGCAGGATCCCAGAGTCGGTCAGCGCGCGCATCGGGGTCGTCGCCTTTCTTGAATTGCGGATCGAACCACTTACCCTCATAAACACCCGCAGCCGCTTTGAAAGAGGCTTTTATTTCGCTGTAGGCGCGTGGAACAAATTTGCGGATTTTTTCTTCGCGCTCCACCACGATGGTCAGTGTCGGGGTTTGCACGCGGCCCACTGTGGTCAGGTAAAAACCGCCCTCTTTGCTGTTGAAAGCGGTCATGGCCCGTGTGCCGTTGATACCGACCAGCCAGTCAGCCTCGGAACGGCAGCGCGCGGCGTCGGCCAGCGGCTGCATGTCAGCATCCGTGCGAAGTGCCTTGAAGGCGTCGCGGATGGCAGCTGGTGTCATGGACTGCAGCCACAAGCGGAACACCGGTTTCTGGCTTTTGGCATGCTGCATGATGAGCCGGAAAATCAGTTCACCTTCCCGCCCCGCGTCACATGCGTTGATGACACGGGCGACGTCTTTGCGTTTGAGCAATTTGGACAGGACTTTGAGACGGCTTTCTGTTTTGGCGATGGGCTTGAGATCGAAATAATCGGGCAGCACCGGCAAGTTGGCAAAGCTCCATTTGCCCCGCTTGACTTCGAAGGCTTCGGGTGCGGCGATTTCGAGCAGATGGCCGACGGCTGACGAAACAACATAGTCGTCGTTTTCAAAAAAATCGTCGTGTTTGGTCATACCGCCCAGGGCCCGGGCAATGTCGGCGGCCACGGATGGCTTTTCAGCTATGACCAGTGTTTTGGGGGCGGTATCGTTCAATTGACAGCTTTCGGGCATTTCATCGCGCCAGAGTGTAAGGGGGTGGTAAAACATTTTGCAAGCGCACTTGCGGACCAGGGCAGCACCAGAAGCAGGGAATGGCTCATACCGGAGCCCACCATTGACCCGGCCTGGCCTCCAGCAGCCCTGCCATTTCCAGTTGTGTGAGGGCGGCCGACAACTGTTGCGCGGGAAAATTGCAAGTTATTGAAATATCGTCAAATTGCATGGGTTGGCCGTTCAGCGCCGACAACAGCTTGCGAAGCGACGGATCTAAATCAGACGCCTGCGCGGGCTCATTCCAGAGCGTGGGCGTGGTCCGGTTGCGTTTGCGACGGTTGGCAGGTGGGGTTGCCGGAGTTTTTGCGGTCACGCCTTGAAGTTCTTCAAGGATGTCACTGAGGGTTTCGACCAGCCGCGCGCCTTCCCGGATCATCTGGTGGCAGCCGCGGGCCTGCGGTGTGTCAATTGAGCCCGGTATGGCCATGACAGACCGGCCCAATTCATTGGCCTGATGGGCAGTGATCAGTGAGCCGGACCGCACGGCGGCCTCTACCACGAGCACACCTTGCGACAAGCCGGCGATGATGCGGTTGCGTGCGGGAAAGAACCGTTCGTTTGGAGGCGTTCCCGGTGGGTATTCGGACATGAGCAGCCCCCCAGCCGACAGGATGGCACTGCGCAGGGACGCATTTTCGGGTGGATAGGTCACATCGATGCCGCAACCGAGCACGGCAATGGTGGGACCGTTTGCATCCAGAGCGCCCGCGTGTGCCTGAGCGTCGATCCCCTTGGCCATGCCGCTGACAATCACCCAACCGCCTGCTGACAGTTCGGATGCAAACTCGCGGGCACGGCGCAATCCGGCCCGGGTTGCGTTGCGACTGCCCACCATGGCCAGCGTTGGCGCATTCACATCCGGGAGTTCGCCTTCAAGCAGCAGCAGCCACGGCGGTCGTGCCAGATTGCGCAGCAGGGGCGGATAGTCTGTATCCCAGTAACACACCCAATGTCGCCGTGCGCCGGCTGTCGGAGTGGCTTGCAACCAGGACCCGATAAAGTCGGCAGCCGTGCGGATGCGTCCCAATGGAGATCGCCATTGTTCCCATCGTTTAGATTGCGGTTCCGACAGCGGCGATGGATGAAAGGCAAGTTCGCCCGGCTCGCTCCCCCGGGGCTGGCCGACTGTGGCGCTCAATGAGATCGGCGGCTGCGCCAGCAGTGCCTCTTGGGGAAAGCGGATGGCATCTGCGAGCAGGCGTTTTTCGCCAGCGCTCAGTGCCGGGTGCAACAAAAAATGCAGACAGGCTGACAGTTTGTCGACGCTTTGTGGGTCAGGGTCTTGGGTCATGGTGGTGCTGGATGTAAAATGAAGGAGTGAAGAAGACGGCTGCGCAGAAAATGCTGCGCTTGGCGTCTTCAGCCCGCTCTACAGGAAATGAAACATGGCTCTTTTGCCGATTCTGCGCTATCCCGACCCAAGACTGAAAATCGTGGCCAAACAGGTCACCCGGTTTGATGATGCCTTGGCCCGGCTGGCGGCCGACATGGCAGAAACCATGTATGACGCACCCGGTATCGGACTGGCGGCCACGCAGGTGGATCATCATGTCCGCATGCTCGTGGCAGATGTATCCGAGCAGCACAATGAACTCAAAGTCCTCGTCAATCCGGAGATCATCGAATCCAGCGTTGAAACATCACCTTACGAGGAAGGCTGCCTGTCGGTTCCCGGAATTTATGACGAAGTGGTGCGCCCGGCCGTCATCCGGGTACGCGCCCAGAACCTCAAGGGTGAAAGCTTTGAGCTGCAGGCAGATGGTTTGCTGGCAGTGTGCATACAGCACGAAATCGACCATCTGGACGGCAAGGTCTTTGTCGAATATCTGTCTGAGCTCAAGCAAAATCGTATCCGCACAAAGCTGAAAAAGCAGGAAAGGCAAAAAGCGTGAGGGTGGTGTTTGCCGGCACCCCGGCATTCGCCGCCTCCGCTTTGCAATCGCTGTCGGATGCCGGTCACACCATGGTCTGTGTGCTGACGCAGCCAGACCGTCCGGCCGGGCGCGGCATGAAATTGCAGGCCTCACCGGTCAAGCAGCTGGCGCTGCAATTGGGCTTGCCTGTCCTTCAACCGGAAAAACTGCGCAGTGGCGAGCAGGCACAGCAGACACTCGACTATTTGATGAACCCGGACGGCGCGGGCCGGCCTGACGTGATGGTGGTTGCAGCCTACGGACTGATCCTGCCCAAGTCGGTGCTTGATCTGCCCCTGCACGGTTGTCTGAACATCCATGCCAGCCTGCTGCCACGCTGGCGCGGGGCGGCGCCCATACACCGGGCCATTGAGGCCGGAGACTTGCAGACCGGCATCACCATCATGCAGATGGATGAAGGCCTCGACACCGGCGACATGCTGCGCATGGCCGCCATCGACATCGCAACAGACACCACCGGTCAACTGCATGACCGCCTGGCTGCGCTCGGCGCTGCCGAGATTGTGGCTGCCCTCTCCGATCTGCAGGCTGGCAGACTCACACGTACGCGACAACCGGAGATCGGTGTCACCTATGCCAACAAGATCAACCGGGAAGAGTCGCGTATTGACTGGACGCAGACAGCAACGCAGGTACGCAATCGTGCAGCCGCATTTGACCCGCAGCCCGGCAGCGTCACCCGGTTACCGCTTGAATGTCTGGACAGCGCATCCGACAATCCTGACCTCAAGCTGTTTGATGCGCGCGTCGTCGAGGTGAAGAACGACAGCCAGTCGCGTATGCCGGTGCCCGGCACGGTATTGGCCGTCACCAGCGACGGTATTACGGTGGTCTGCGGGGGACGGGACGCGCGAGCTGAAAACGGTACATCGCCTGCATCCAGCAGCCAGGCGGTGTGCTTTGCCTCTGCCCAACGACCCGGCGGCAGGCGTATGCTTGCCCATCAGGCACTCGCTTCTGTCACTCTCAAACCAGGCATGCAGCTTGGCGGAAATACTCCCGCATGACCCGGGACATCAACCACCCGTTGCCGCATGACTCGCTGGCGGCCAGTCTGCTGGCAGCCGCTTATGTACTGGAACAGGTCATGGACAGGGGGCGTTCGCTCAGTGACGTCATGTCCGATGGGATTCTGACCATGGCCGATCCTGCCCAACGCGCTGCCGTGCAGGATATTTCCTACACCGCCGTGCGCAACTGGGGGCGTGCGTATGCTGTGCTGACAGAACTCACGGGTGGTAGACCCTTGAAACCGATCGGTATGGGCTATCTGCTGGCGACCAGTCTGGGTTTGGCCGTGGACCCGACCGAAGAGCGCTATGAGGCGCATACGCTGGTCAATCAGACGGTAGTGGCGGCCGACAGCCAAGTGGCGCTGCGCCCCGGTAAAGGACTGATCAATGCCTGCCTGCGCCGTTTTTACCGCGAAAAAGACGCCCTGTTCTCCCGCAGCGACAGTGATCTGGCTGCGCGCTGGGGTTTTCCGGCGTGGTGGGTCAAAAAATTGCAGAAAGAGCAGCCCTCCGGTTGGCGGGAGGTATTGAGCGCCTCATACGGACAGCCGCCGTTGGTGCTGCGGGTCAACCGTCGCCGCTGCACCGTTGATGCGTTTTTGCAGGCCTGTGAACGGGAAGGGCTCGAGGCCAGAGCGCTGGACGGACAGGCGGTTTGGCTACCTAAGCCGGTTCCGGTGTCCCGCATACCGGGCTTCGCCGATGGGCACGTGTCGGTTCAGGACTTGACTGCGCAGAGGGCAGCCCCGCTGCTGGACGTACGGGACGGGATGCGGGTGCTGGACGCCTGTTGTGCGCCCGGCGGCAAGACCGGGCATTTGCTGGAGCTTGCTGATCTGGACCTGCTGGCTCTGGATGTGGATGTCAAACGCATGCAACGTGTGTCGGACAATCTGCGACGTCTGGGTCTGCTCTCCTCGGGGGTGACCTTGAAGGCGGCTGACGCCGCAGCCCCCGATACCTGGTGGGACGGAAAGCCGTTTGATGCCATTTTGGCCGATGTTCCCTGTACGGGCTCGGGTGTAACCCGCCGTCACCCGGATATCCGATGGTTACGTCGATCGGGGGATGTTGCAGCGATGTCGCAGTTGCAGATGAAATTGCTGGATGTTCTTTGGTCGGTGCTCAAGCCGGGTGGTACATTGCTTCTCGTGACGTGTTCGATATTCGGAGAAGAGGGCGAGCATCTGCTGGCGCGGTTCATGGGGCGACACCCCGAAGCCGTCGCTTTGCCGTCCCCGGGTCTTGTGTTGCCCCAAGCGCAACACAACGGTCCGGGACATGACGGATTTTTCTATGCGAGACTGCAGAAGCCTCCCCTCACGCAGGCATGAATTGTTCAGGCAGGGTGGGGCATACAGATATCACCGGATTTTCCCGGTGCTTGTTGTCATGGTTGATGACAGCGACGCTGCTGCTCGTCCTGTCGTTTGCAGCCCGGGCCGATGGCATCGTGGTGCAGGATGCCCGACTGGAAGTGTCGGGTGAAGGTGCAGAAGCGACGTGGACGCTGAATGCCAGCTTTCAGATGGAGCTGGGGCAGCGACTTGAAGACGCGGTGGGCAAGGGCTTGCCCTTGATTTTCCTGACCGAAGTGGAAATCGCGCGACCGCGCTGGTACTGGTTCAACGAAAAGACTGTATCGCTCACCCAGGTCAACCGATTGTCATACAACGCATTGACGCAGCAGTATCGCGTGGCGTCCGGCTCCCTGACCCAGCGTTTCAACTCCCTGCCCGAAGCCATCAACATGATCAGCAGGGTCAGCCGGCTGCGGCTGGCTGCGCGTTCGGAGCTGAAACCCGGGTCGCAGTATGAGGTGGCGGTGCGCATGCGTCTGGATGTGAGCCAACTGCCCAAGCCCTTCCAGATCAATGCCATGACCAACCGCGAATGGACGCTGGCCTCAGACTGGAGGCGCTTTGTGTTCACACCGCCGGAACCCTCTGTCTCCGGTACGCCATGAACCCCCTGCTTCAAGCCACCCGTCCGCTGCGCTATGCCCTCGTGGTACTTGGTGCCTTCAGCGGCATCCTCATGTTTTTGCTGGCTTCTGCATCCTCCAGCAATTCGCTGTTCGACGAGAACTATTCAACGTTGGTGCTGTTGAACGGACTGGCGGCGGGCGGGCTGCTGCTGCTGGTGCTTCTGCTCGTGTTTCGGCTGGTGCAGCGTTACCGCCAAGGCGTTTTCGGATCGCGCCTGCTGGTCAGGCTGTCGCTGTCGTTTGCGCTGATGGGCCTGGTACCGGGGCTGCTGCTGTACGTGGTGTCCGTCCAGTTTCTGGCGCGCAGTCTGGACAGCTGGTTTAACGTTCGGGTTGACAGCGCGCTGGAGGCCGGTCTGAACCTCGGGCGTCTGGCCGTCGATAACCAGATGGCTGATGCCCGCAACCGGACGCTGGCCATTGCGCAGGAGCTGGCGCTGGCCGCCGATGAGCAACAGGGGCTGATGTTGAGCCGCCTGCGGGATGCCAACAGCCTTGATGAGCTCAGCTTGCTGAGCAACTCCGGACGCGTGCTGTTTTCCACCACCGACAGTCTGGCGACGCTGACCGCTGAGGCGCCCGGCGCAGCCACCTTGCGACAGATACCGCCAGGCAGGCCCTATGCCCGTCTGGAAAACGAAGCCTCCGATGATCTCGCTGACATCCACATTCGCGTCATCGCGGCCCTGCCCAATGAGCGCCTGGGACTGAACGCACAGCCCCGCTATGTCATGGCTGTCGTGAAGTTGCCGGGCACGCTCTCTCAGCAGGCCCAGTCGGTGCAGCGAACCTATCGGGACTATCAGGAACTGATGCTGTCTAAGGCCGGGTTGCGAAAGATTTATGGCGTCACCCTCACCTTGGCCATGTTTCTGACGGTGTTTCTTGCCATCGCCGTGGCGTTCTGGTTGTCCTCACGTCTGGCTGCGCCCATCTTGTGGTTGGCCGATGGCACCCGGGCGGTGGCAGGGGGAAATTTTCAGCCCATGAAGCCCGTGACCGCCGATGCCGAACTGCGTGAACTGGTGGACTCTTTCAATGGCATGACGATGCAATTGGCAGAAGCGCGCGAGCGTCTGGAGACGCACCAGATGAACGTGACGCGGGCCAACGAGTTTTTGAAGCGGCTGCTCGGCAGCCTGTCTGCCGGCGTGCTGGTGCTGGACCGCGATTTTCATCTGCGTGTCTACAACAACGGTGCGCAGCGGATTTTTGAGCGCGACCTGGCCAAGCTGACGGGTCGTCCGATTGATGAATTTGAGGGTATGGAAGGCTTTGCCGTCAGTATCCGGGCTGCGTTCGCAGATCTGGATGAAACGCAGGACAGCCCGAGTTGGCAGCGACAGATAGAACTGCCCCGGCACGACGACCCCAACAGCATGAAGATGCTGCTGGTTCGCGGCAGTCGCATGAATGTGGGCGGTGATGCGGACTACGTGATGGTGTGTGACGACATCTCCGAGCTGGTGTCGGCCCAACGCGCCGTGGCGTGGGCAGAGGTGGCGCGGCGGCTGGCGCACGAGATCAAGAATCCGCTGACCCCCATACAATTGTCGGCCGAGCGCCTGCAGATGAAGCTGGCCAGCAGTCTGGATGAACAGCATCTGGGCATATTGACGCGCGCCACCAAAACCATCGTCAACCAGGTGGGTGCCATGAAGCGGATGGTCGATGAGTTCCGCGATTATTCGCGCATGCCTGCAACGGAACTCAAGCCGCTGGATTTGAATGAGCTGGTGCATGACGTGTTGGGACTCTATGGGCATGCGGATCCGGACCGCCCCGAGATACGGCAGCGGGTATTGCCGTTGCTGGCCGATTCACTGCCGCTGGTGGAAGGCGATGCCACCCAGTTGCGGCAGGTCATCCACAACCTGTTGCAGAACGCGCACGACTCGGTCAACAATAAGCCGGATGGTCGCGTCGAGATACGCACGGAGCTGTTGACTGCACAGCGAAACTCAAGCGGAGCGCAGCAGGCAGTCAAGCTGGTCATCGCCGACAACGGCAGCGGTTTTGCAACGGAAATGATGGCGCGGGCATTTGAGCCCTATGTCACCAACAAGGCCGGTGGCACGGGGTTGGGTCTGGCCATCGTCAAAAAAATCGTGGATGAACACGGGGGCCGAATCAGTTTGCGCAACCGGACCAATTCAGCGGGCGAAACAGCGGGCGCCGCGATTGAAATTACATTCCTTCGATTGGCTGAGGGCGAAAATACAAAAGAACCGCTAGAATGACGCAGCATCGTTAGAGAGACCTACAGCGCATGGCCAATATTCTGGTGGTGGATGACGAAATCGGAATCCGGGAATTGCTCTCGGAGATTCTAGGTGACGAAGGGCACGAAGTGCTCCTCGCCGAAAATGCGCATCAGGCGCGTGCGCATCGCGACCAGCTTGTTCCCGAACTTGTTCTGCTCGACATCTGGATGCCCGACACAGACGGTGTGACCCTGCTGCGCGAGTGGTCCTCCAAAGGACAGTTGACCATGCCGGTGGTGATGATGTCCGGTCACGGCACCATTGACACCGCCGTGGAGGCGACCCGTATCGGTGCGATGGACTTTCTCGAAAAGCCCATCGCCCTGCAAAAGCTTTTGGGTACGGTGGCTGACGCGCTGGCCAAAGGTCGCAGACAGAGGGAATTGCGCGACGAAGCCGCAGCCATCGGTGCCGCACTGCAGGCATCTCATGCGGCAGCCGCCCAGCAGGAGCCAGAGAAGACCGCACTTGAACTGGCAATCGATGCATTGGCTGCGCTGGACCTGTCCCAGCAGTTGCGCGAAGTGCGCGACCAGTTTGAAAAAATCTACTTCGAATACCACCTCAATCAGGAAAACGGCAGCATGACCCGCCTGGCTGAGAAGACCGGTATTGAACGCACCCATCTGTACCGCAAGCTCAAGCAATTGGGAGTTGAGGCCAGCCGAAGCTCGCGCCGAGCGTGAGCGCAGGTGGACAGCCCGGGTCAGATCAGACCGGTCACGCTGATGTGGCGCCTACTGCCGCTGCGTCTGCGGCAGTGAAAGTAGCATACACGGTCCCGGCGGTACCCGTACTCGTGCTTGCGGCCAATCCGGGCAGCGGTAAAACCCGCTTGCTTGAGCAGTGGGCTTCACAGGTTCCCGACGGACAGCGCTGGACTTTCATCACGCGCGGAGAGACCGTCAACCAGGGTGAGCAAGCGCAGGATGAGCTGAACACACAAGCTGACGGACCGCGTTGCCGCTCCGAAGGCGCCCATGTCATCCATCTGGCCCATGACTGCGCCTGTTGCAATGGCAGGATGGTGCTGAAAACCCATGTGGCCCGCACCCTGCGCATGCGACGTCCTGACCGGCTGTTCATCGAGGCTTTTCTGGATGATCATCTTCCCAAGACACTCGCGTGGTTGGCAGGCCCTGAATGGGAGGGGTGGCTGACGCAGGTTCGGTGCATGGCGTTGTTGCCTCTGGTGCCGCCTAAGCCCGACGAAGCGATGACCGAGTCTGCGCTGTCGTGCGCCGATGTGCTGTGTTTTGTAACGCCGCGGGCACCGGTATCACGGCAGACACCGCACACGACAGCGGTTTTATCGGCCTCGACAGAGACTGTCCCGGCTGTTCAGGCAGCACAGCGTCTGCTGCAGGCGCGTCAGTTGGGTGGCCCGGATCAATGGCGCATCAATGCCCCGCTCGAAAAATTGGACTGGGGTGTCATCGAACAGACTTTGGGAACTGCGCGCCGCCGCATATAATGGCGGGTTTTCTGCTTTTGAATCAGAGGCCCCGCGATGAACGCGCGCAACGCTTCTTCCCGCCTTCCCTGTCCCCTGGAGGACAGCCTCCGTGCCATCTTGAAACAGCGCATTCTGGTGCTCGACGGTGC
>SXZD01000164.1 GCA_005788065.1 Burkholderiales bacterium | reverse complement strand
GGCGTGATCCTGCCGGCCACACTGACTTTCAATACCGGCGCACCTGAAATCATGGAAACCGTGGCAGGCGGCTGCCGCTATCGCCTCAAGGGCGGGGACTGGCAGAGCGTCACTGCTGGCCAGTCTTTCAACGTTCCAGCCAACTCCAGCTTCGACATCGAAGTCAGCGGCGAGCCTTACCACTACATCTGCCACTTCGGTTGATGCGAGGCGGGGCATCGCCCTGCCTTCCAAGCGTTCGGAGCTGGAGCAATCCCGTGCCGATTCGTCAAAAGGCGTTCGGTGCTTGAGCAATCCCGTACCGATGCGTCAAAAGGCGTTCGGAGATCGACTCCGCCGGATCGCATCCGAAAAATTGCGCCCGACCGTGCAGCGGGCGTCCCCTGTCAAATCACTGATTTGACAGGGGTTGAAGCACCGCGAAGACGGTGTTCAAAGCCCGTCAACGTTGAGGAGCGCAATTTTTGCGGGAGAACCGCCGGAGCGAATCCGGACGCCTAAAACGAAAAGCACTCAATCCAGCATGCGGGCTCTCCGCAGCGAATCCGGACGCCCAAGATGAACGAACGCTGTCCGCGCCACCTACTTCGGTACCATGACCGGCTCCGGCTCAAGCTCCACACCAAAACGCTCCGCCACCGTCGTCTTCACATGTTCAACCAGCCCTCGCAGATCCGACGCAGTCGCCCCACCCCGGTTGACCAACACGAGCGCCTGCTTGTCCGAAACGGCCGCCCCACCCACTGCGAAACCTTTCAGCCCCGCCTTGTCTATCAGCCACCCCGCCGCCAGCTTGACCCGCCCATCCGGTTGCGGATACGACACAATCTCTGGCCACGACGCACGCAATTGATCCAAGACCGACCCATCAACAATCGGGTTCTTGAAAAAGCTGCCGGCATTTCCCATCACCCGCGGATCCGGCAGTTTGGAGGTTCGTACCGCCACCACCGCATTAAAGATGTCGCGCGCTGTCGGCACTGAGATACCACTGGAACCCAGACAACGCGCAATATCGGCATACGAGGCCACGGGCTCCCACCGAAGCGGCAGCGCAAACGTAACCGCCGTAATCACAGCCCGCTCCGACAACTCATGCTTGAAAATGCTGTCCCGGTAAGAGAACCGGCATTCGACGGCCGACAGTTCGCGAAACTCCAGGGTAGCAAGATCCAGAATCCGCACCGACTCTATCCGGTCCATCACCTCAAGACCATATGCACCGATGTTTTGTACCGGGCAGGCGCCAACAGATCCGGGAATCAGCGCCAGATTTTCCAGACCGGGCCTGCCCTGCAGCAGCGTCCACTCAACCAGTTCATGCCAGTTTTCACCGGCAGCCACCCTCAAGCGGACATGCGCAGAAGCAGGCTCGAGCCACTGCCGTCCCATCAATCCCATGCGGATGACGGTGGCATTCACGTCAGTGGTGAACACCGTATTGCTGCCCTCACCCAAAACAAAGAAGGTTTCGCCAGCCTGCTGGCAAGCCGCTACGATATCGCGTAACTGGCCTTCGGACTGCACAGTCACCAGCCTGCGCGCGTGCGCTTGCAAACCGAATGTATGTACCGCCTGAAGACTGAATGGGTCGGAATATTCTGGCATCATGGAAGGCTGTCGAAGACAGTGCACATCAGCCCAACCGGATGTGCACGTATCTTTTCAGACAGCGTTTAAACAGTGTTAAAAATTGTCGGACGATCGATTGTCCAGAACCCAGACGGGCCCTGTCGCCCTATTGTAAAGCTGGCTCGCCCCCACTGCGCGTCAGCCACCACCGGAGTTGAAGATGCCCTCATTTGATGTTGTATGCAAGCCCGATATGGTCGAACTGCGCAATGCAGTGGAACAGGCCAACAAAGAAATTTCCACCCGCTTTGATTTCAAGGGCTCGGATTCGCGCGTGGAACAGAAAGAAAAAGAGCTGATCGTTTTTGCAGATGATGATTTCAAGCTCAACCAGGTCAAGGACATCGTGCTCAACAAATGCGCCAAACGGAATCTGGATGTCCGTTTTCTGGATTTTGGCAAAACCGAAAAACTGTCGGGCGACAAGCTGAAACAGACCGTCACCGTCAAGAACGGCATTGAGCAAGAGCTTGCCAAAAAAATCGTCAAGGCGATCAAGGACAGCAAGATGAAAGTGCAAGGCAGCATCCAAGGCGACACGGTGCGTGTGCAAGGCGCCAAGCGGGATGACCTGCAGTCGGCCATCGCACTGCTGAAAAAAGAGATCACCGAAGCACCGCTGAGCTACGAAAACTTCCGCGACTGAAAGAAAGATCAAACCACCATGTCAAATTCACACCAGCACGGACACGACCACTCGCATCATCACGAACATGACCACAAACACGATCATGACCATCATGATTGCGGGCATGATCACGCCCACGGCGCAGATGATCTGGTCTTCACGCGGATTGTAGCCAACCACATCAAAATTGCTGCCGTGCTGCTCAAAGACGCGCCCACGCTGGAACTGGACTGGGCACAACGCCAGCAGCCACCGCATGATGTCAAACTGTCTGACGGACGCACTGCTTTTTTGCATCTGGATGAAAGCATGCAGGCTGGTGACCGGCTGGTGGCGGAAGTCAACCGCTGGGCTATCGTCAAAGCGGCAGCACAACCCGTGCTGAAACTGTCGGGCGCTGCCGACGCATTGCTCAAGGCATCCATCCGCCTGACGCAAAACGGTCAACCGGTGATGGTGGAGAACGATCATCTGCTTACGCTTGCAGATGAAGCTGTGCGAGTCGTGGCCAATGAGCTAAGCCTGCACATCGAGCACGGCCACCAGCCTTTCACGCCGCTGGAAGCCAGCCGTCGCAAGGTTCACACCTGCGACCATCCGGACCATCACCATGGACACCACGGGCACGGGCACGGGCACAGCCACAACCACGGGCACTCACATTCCCACAGTCATGGACATTCGCACGGGCACTCGCATTCACACGATCACGACCACGGACAGAACCAGCAGTAAACAGTAAGCGGTCAGCCGCAAGCCGCCATCACAGGAGCAAACGCCGTCATGCGAAATGCAGAGCAAGCCGTCACCATACGCCGCAGCGACTACACGCCCTCGCCGGTTCTGATCGATCATGTCCGACTGGAATTTGATCTTCTGCCCAATGCGACCCGGGTCACCTGCGAGCTTGATGTCCGTCAGAACGCGCAAGGCCCCCACGGCTCGTGGTTTCTGGCAGGTGAAGATCTCAAACTGCTGCACATCGAACTGGACGGTCGCCCCCTGGTCGATGGCATCGACTACCATGTCGACTCCTTGGGCATGACGTTGCTCACGCCGCCGGCTACCGGTTGTCTGCGAACGGTGGTTGAAATT
Source organism: Burkholderiales bacterium (assembly GCA_005788065.1). Lineage (GTDB taxonomy): Bacteria > Pseudomonadota > Gammaproteobacteria > Burkholderiales > Burkholderiaceae_B > SXZD01. Next base: position 554 of record SXZD01000164.1, on the reverse strand, counting down.
GCGCCAGTTGGCAATACCCGGCTTGAGGGCCTTTACCAATCCAACGGCAATTATTTTACGCAATGCGAAGCCGAGGGTTTCCGGCGCATTACGTTCTTTCCGGACCGACCGGATGTGATGTCCGTATACCGCGTAACTTTGCGCGGCAACAAGACCGAGCTACCTGTCCTGCTCTCCAATGGCAATCTCGTTGCGCAACGCGATTTGCCGGATCACCGGCACGAAGCCGTGTGGGAAGACCCTTTCCGCAAGCCCTGCTATCTGTTTGCGCTGGTAGCAGGCAAGCTGGTCTGCCAGGAAGAAACCATCACGCGCAAAAGCGGCAAGCCCGCCCTGCTGCAGGTTTGGGTGGAACCAGGCAATCTGGACAAGACTGAACATGCGATGCAGTCGCTCATCAAATCCATACGCTGGGACGAAGACCGTTTCGGGCTTGAACTGGATCTGGACCGTTTCATGATCGTGGCCACAGGCGACTTCAATATGGGCGCCATGGAAAATAAGGGTCTGAATATTTTCAATACCAAGTTTGTACTGGCCAACCCTGCAGTCGC
>SXZD01000163.1 GCA_005788065.1 Burkholderiales bacterium | reverse complement strand
GAACCCGACAGCTTGGCTGCGTTCTCAAAATCCAGACCGAGTGCTTCACCGATCGTCACGTGATCGCGTACTTCAAAATCGAACGTGCGCGGCGTACCCTCACGGCGCACTTCCACGTTTCCTGTTTCGTCTGCACCCACAGGCACATCTGCATGCGGCATGTTGGGTACCGAGGCCAACAGCGCCGACATGCGACCCTGAATATCCTCCAGCGTCACCTTGCCACGCTCAAGCTCATCTGCAATGCCAGCCACCTCGGCCATCAGGGCAGATGCATCTTCTTTCTTGCCTTTCAGGACGCCGATCTGCTTGGACAGTGTGTTGCGCTTGCCCTGCAATTCCTCCGTGCGCGTTTGCACCTGCTTACGCTCGGACTCCAGCGCCTTGAAGCCATCGGCATCAAACTGAAAGCCGCGCGAGGCCAGTCGGGCAACAACAGAATCGAGATCTTTACGGAGCAGTTGGATATCAAGCATGGCAAGCAAACACAGGTGAAGAATTCAAGGCGGCAAGGATAGCAGATGGATCCGATTTTAGGCTGTCTGCCACCCGGAGACCTTGAGCCTGAGAGTAGCGGCACAGCAGGTTTATTCTGGTCCAGCTCTTCAGCCCTCAACCGGATTTCTCTGCCTCATCATCCCAGCGGCGCAGCTGCGCCAGCTTCTCGGCAATCCGGATCTCAAGCCCCCTGTCCACAGGCCTGTACCACCCAGGTTCGGACATGCCCTCCGGCAAATACGTTTCCCCCGCCGCATATCCGTGGGGTTCATTGTGCGCATAGCGATAGTCCCGGCCATGCCCCAACTCTTTCATCAGCTTGGTGGGCGCGTTGCGCAAATGCACCGGTACCTCACGGCTGCCGTCCCGCTTCACGAAGGCGCGCGCTTCGTTATAGGCGTTGTAACCCGCATTGCTCTTAGCTGCGCACGCCAGAAAAATCACCGCTTGCGCCAACGCCAATTCACCCTCCGGTGACCCCAGACGTTCGTATGTATCTGCCGCATCATTGGCAATCTGCAGCGCACGCGGGTCTGCCAGACCAATATCCTCCCAGGCCATGCGCACAATCCGCCGGGACAGGTAGCGGGCATCTGCCCCGCCATCCAGCATGCGGCACAGCCAATACAGCGCGGCATCAGGATGCGAGCCTCTCACCGATTTGTGCAGGGCAGAAATCTGATCGTAGAACTGATCACCGCCCTTGTCGAAACGGCGCGCATTCAGCGTCATCGCATTTTCAATGAAAGCCGCATCGATGCGGCTAACACCACCAGCGCCTGCGGCGCTTCTGCATTGTTCCAGCAGATTAAGCATCCGGCGTGCATCGCCGTCGGCATAACCCACCAGCGTATCAAGCGCCGCGCTGTCGAACATCAAGTCCGGAAACGCTTTCAGCCGGGCCCGTTCAGCAAGTTCCCTGAGTTCCGACTCATCCAGAGACTTCAGAACATACTCCTGCGCCCGCGACAGCAATGCAGAGTTCACTTCAAAGGACGGGTTCTCGGTGGTGGCGCCGATGAACGTGACCAATCCACTTTCAACAAAGGGAAGCAAGGCATCTTGCTGGGCCTTGTTGAATCGATGGATTTCATCGACAAACAGGATGGTGCGTCTGCCTTGCGATACATTGAGTTGCGCCTGATCCATGGCGGCGCGAATATCCTTTACCCCACAGAACACGGCAGACAGGGCGATGAACGCACAGTCAAATGCTGTGGCGGTGAGTCTGGCCAAGGTGGTCTTGCCCACCCCCGGCGGCCCCCAGAAAATCATGGAATGTGGCGTGCCGGACTGAAACGCCAGACGCAGGGGTTTGCCCGGCCCCAGCAGATGCCGTTGCCCCATGACATCACCCAGCGATGCTGGACGCATCAACTCGGCAAGCGGCGCTGCGGGTGGCTGAGTGAAGAGATCCTGCATCGGATGATCCTGATGATTGAATATTCACGGGATGCGTGCCGTTCAAAACGGCCGCATCCTCACGCTGCCCTATTGAGCAGGTTTACCGCCCCGCTTGCCCTGTTGGGTGGCGTCTATCACATCAGCCCCCGGCGGAATCACGAACTGGAATTGATCAGCGCCGACGGATTCAGCGCCCTTCCAGTTTTTCAGGGTTAGCAAGGTCTGCTGTCCCATCGCATCGGTCAGTTCCATCTGTACGGGCCACTTGCCGGAAAACCCGATGCGTATGCGCGTGAACTGGCTGTCCCTTGAACGGGGAATGGCTGATAACCATTCAACGCCCTGCACCGCCGCCTCATCACGCAGTTCAAACAGGCTGTCCAGATTTTGCGGACCAAACAGCAAAGCGGCCGGTGTCGCACCCAAGGCGTCGCCCAGCGGTCTGACAGACACCTGTGCCAAGTCGGTATCGTAGATGAACAGTTTGTTGCCATCTGCGACGATGCGCTGCTCAAATGGCTTGCGGATCTGCCAGTTAAAACGCCCCGGCCGTTGGAACGCAAATTCGCCATCGCTCTTGCGCCCTGCCTGTCCGTTGCGCCCCGCCACCGTCTGGGAAAACTCACCCCGCGCAGCGGCGGTGGTCTGGCTGAACTGCCGCAATTGCTCGGTAGCCGACGCCCACACTGTCGAATTCAGTGACAAAAGGCACAGCAAAGCAAAGACCAGCCAACGCTTCGCATCGGGAAATCCCTTGGACATCTTGGACGCAGCAACAACCCGTGTAAGTGTTTTCAAAAAGAGATCCCTCATTCCTGCCCCGCCTCTGCCCGAACCAGAATATCGCGGTTACCGTTGGACTGCATCGCCGACACAAGGCCGGCATTCTCCATGGCCTCCAGCAGGCGCGCGGACCGGTTATAACCGATGCGCAGATGCCGCTGCACAAACGAAATCGACGCCCTGCGATGTTTCAGCACAATGCCGACGGCCTCGTCATACAGCGGATCCTTTTCTGCATCAGACGCACCACCACCGCCAGAAACACCGTCGGCACCGCTGTCGTCTGTCGTGCCCCCCTCCAGAATGCCCTCGATGTAGTCAGGCTCTCCCTGCGACTTGATGTGCTCCACCACGCGGTGCACTTCATCGTCGGACACGAACGCTCCGTGCACCCGCAGCGGCGAACCCGAACCCGGCGGCAGATACAGCATGTCGCCCTGCCCCAGCAGCGTCTCGGCACCCATCTGGTCAAGGATGGTTCGTGAATCGATCTTGGATGACACCTGGAAGGCCATACGGGTCGGAATGTTGGCCTTGATCAGG
>SXZD01000162.1 GCA_005788065.1 Burkholderiales bacterium | reverse complement strand
TGCAGCATCTCGAGTTTTCGTCGCAGGTGGCCATCAAGGCGCGTGCACTGGAAGACCAGCTCTGGCATATCGGTCGCATCCGTCCTCAGCGCGTGTTGCGCCCTTTGCAGGGACCTGCCTGGGGCTATCGCCACCGGGCCCGGTTGACCTGTCGTCTGGTGACCAAAAAGGGCGGCATGCTGGTGGGCTTCCACGAAAAAGGCTCCAGCTATGTGGCCGACATGCGCGAATGCCACATCCTTCCCAAGGCGCTGTCTGATCTGCTGATGCCCTTGCGCGAACTGCTCGGTGGTCTGTCGATAGCGGACCGGGCTCCGCAGATCGAGATTGCAGTGGGGACCGATGTGACCGCATTGGTTCTGCGGCACCTGCAACCGCTGTCGCGCAGCGACGAGGACGCTTTGAGGCGGTTTGCCGATACGCACGGTGTCCAATGGTGGTTGCAACCATCCGGTCCTGCGTCGGTCAAGTTGTTTTATCCGGAGACAGGGCCGCAATTGCGCTATGAACTGCCGGCCTTTGGCATTTCCATGCCTTTTTTGCCGACCGACTTCACTCAGGTCAATCATTCCATCAACGAAGCCATGGTGACACAGGCCATCGATCTGTTGGGTATTGAGCCGACGGACAGGGTCGCAGACCTGTTCTGCGGTTTGGGCAATTTTTCTTTGCCCTTGGCCACCCGTGCAGCCGAAGTGATGGGTGTGGAGGGGGCCGATACCCTGACCAAGCGCGCGCAGGACAATGCGGTACACAACGGGCTGGGGCACAAAACCCGCTTTTTGGCTCGCAACCTGTTTGAGCTGGGTCTGCAGGAGTGGAATGAATGGGGTTATTTTGACCGCGTGCTGATTGACCCGCCCCGCGAGGGTGCCCAGGCGGTTGCCCAGGTGCTGGCTGCCGCAACCCGTCTGCCCAAGCGAATTGTGTACGTGTCTTGCAATCCGGCTACCTTGGCGCGTGACGCCGCCATTCTCATCCATGAGGGGCGGTTTGAGCTGAAGGCTGCCGGTGCGATCAACATGTTTCCGCATACATCGCATGTTGAATCGATTGCGGTGTTTGAGCCGAGATCCGATGCGTGATGGCGGGGCGGCTTGAAAGAGGGAGGCCTCAGGCAAATCTCAGGCAGATATACCAGAGGCTCGTGCACCAGAGGCTGAAATAGGAACGCTGAAATAGGAAACGGGGCCCGAGAGCATTGCGCTGGGACCCCGTTTCAGCCGACCACGGCTCGTCGGCGGGAGCGGCAGGCAAGATGCCTGTCCTGTGAGTTTTCAGATTACTGCTGGAGGCCTTTTCAAGCAAGCTTTATCCGCCGATAAGGCAGTCAAAACTGGCCTATTTTGCAATTGTTTGCGATCGGGCGGGATTGGGCATGTTGGTAGATTTGCGCGGTCGTCAGTCTGCCCGTGGCTGTCAGTCTGCCCGTGGTTGCCCGCAGTCGCCTGCGGGCTGCCTCGATCAGTCCCGGCTGTTGCCCGTAAAGGCCATCAGCAGATGCAGCAGGTTCACGAAAATGTTGTACAGGTCCAGGTAGACCGACAAGGTGGCCGTGATGTAATTGGTCTCGCCGCCATCCATGATGCGCTTCAGGTCAAACAGCAGGTAGAGCGAGAAGATGCCCACGGCCAAAGCGGAGATGGTCAGGCTCAGCGCCGGCAGTTGCAGGAAAATGTTGGCCAGCGAAGCAAACAGCAACACCATGACGCCCACAAACAGGAACTTGCCCATATTGGAGAAATCGCGCTTGGTGACGCTGGCGTAGCTTGCAAGACCAAAGAAAATACCGCCGGTGCCCAGTGCTGCGGTACCGATCAACTGTGCGCCGTTTTGCATGCCCAGCGCCATGCCCAGCATGCGCGACAGCATCAGTCCCATGAAGAAGGTGAAGGCCAGCAGCAGGACGACACCCATGCCCGAATTCTTGGTGCGCTCAATGCCCCAGAAGAAGCCGAAGGCGATGGCCATGAAAGCCATGAAGCCGATGAAGGGGCTGCCGGCGAAAAACGAAAAGCCGAACTGGATGCCGACCCATGCGCCCAGTGCTGTAGGCAGCATGGACAGCGCCAGCAGCGCGTAGGTATTGCGCAGCGTGCGGTTGCGGGTTTCACGGGAAGCGAGGACACCACCATGGTGACCAAACTCGTATGTGTTCATGTCAGACATTCAGAGTTCCTCTTTCAAGGACAGTTGAGTAACAGTGATTAGAGTACCGAAACCCGGGATAAGTTTCAATGCAGCTTACCGGATGAATTCCCTGGTCATTTGCAGCCTGCCCCCCGGCGGATCCTACATGCGGTCGCCGTCGCTATCTGTTAGAATCGCAGGCTTTGCTGATTATTGATCTTTCGGAGTTTTTCATGGCCATCGAACGAACCCTTTCAATCATAAAGCCCGACGCAGTTGCCAAAAACGTCATCGGTCAGATCTATTCCCGCTTCGAAGGCGCTGGCCTGAAGGTTATCGCTGCGCGCATGGTGCATCTGTCCCGTGCCGAAGCCGAGGGCTTCTACGCCGTTCACAAAGAGCGTCCTTTCTTCAAGGATCTGGTCGAGTTCATGATTTCCGGTCCCGTCATGGTGCAGGTGCTGCAGGGCGAAGGCGCTGTGCTCAAGAACCGTGATCTGATGGGCGCCACCGACCCCAAGAAGGCC
>SXZD01000161.1 GCA_005788065.1 Burkholderiales bacterium | reverse complement strand
GGGTTCGATTCCCTTCACCCGCTCCATTTTCAGGGGCATATTGTGCACTCAACGGTCGAATTTCTCACGCAAACCCAGTTTCCCGCGCTGCGTCGCCGCGCCGTTGACACTCTCCAGCTCAATCTGGGTTATCTCTGCAACCAGAGTTGCACACATTGCCACGTCAATGCCGGACCCAAGCGCACAGAGTTGATGAGTCTTGAAACCATCAATACCGTGATTGCGCTGCTCGACAGCGGCCAGATCAAACTGCTGGACCTCACCGGTGGCGCACCCGAGATGAATCCGTACTTCAAATATCTGGTGACCGAGGCGCGCAAGCGGGGCGTCGATGTTATTGACCGATGCAACCTCACCATCCTGGATGAGCCCGGCTATGAAGACATGGCTGATTTTCTGGCTCAGCAGGGTGTGAAAGTGACCGCATCACTGCCCTGTTACCTCGAAGACAATGTGGATCGCCAGCGCGGCAAGGGCGTGTTTGATGCCAGCATCCGCGGCCTGCAAAAACTTAACGCACTGGGTTATGGCACCACGCTGGAGCTCAATCTGGTGTTCAACCCGCAGGGCCCCTCATTGCCGCCCCCGCAGGAAATGTTGGAAGCGGACTATAAACAGGTCTTGGGCGAGAAGTTCGGCATCGTGTTCAATCACCTGTTCACCATCACCAACATGCCGATCGCGCGCTTTGGCAGCACGCTGATTTCCAAGGGACAGTTCACCACGTACATGGATCTGCTGAAATCAGCTTACAAGCCTGAAAACCTGCAATCCGTCATGTGTCGTACCCTCATCAGCATCGACTGGCAGGGGCATCTGTTTGACTGCGACTTCAATCAGCAACTGGGTATGCCCATGCGCGACGGTCAGGGCAAAGCCATGCATGTCAGCGCGCTTGCACTGAAGGCAGCAGAGGGCTTGCCCATTGTCGTAGGCGACCACTGCTATGGTTGCACCGCGGGTCAAGGCAGCAGTTGCGGTGGCGCCCTGGCTGCATGAGCATTCCGTCCCGGCAAACGTCCGAGCCTTGCGCTTGAGTTGCAGGGCACGTTGCGGGCAAATCGCTTGATGGGTACTGCGGCCTCTCAAACAAGCCTGAGGCTGCATGCATCTTGTTTTTTCTAAGGCTGGGAGTCTTCCTTGAGCGCCGCATCCTCACGCATCAAAAACCTCGTCCTCATCGCTGTATTGCTGGGTATCGTCAGCCTGTTCCTGTTCACAGACCTGCGTCAGATGCTGACGCTGGACAACCTGAAGCTGCGGCGTGACGAGTTTCGCGACTTGGCAGCCACGCAACCGGTATTCATGTCAGCGGCTTATTTTGGTGTGTATGTGTTGGTGGCAGCCCTGTCGCTGCCGGGGGCAGCCATCCTGACGCTAGCCGGTGGCGCCATATTCGGTTTTGGTTGGGGCTTGGTACTGGTGTCTTTTGCATCAACGCTTGGGGCCAGTGTGGCATTTCTGGCTGCCCGCTGGCTGCTGCGCGATACGGTCAAGCAGAAGTTCGGTGAACGTCTGGCTGCAGTGGAGCAGGGTATCGCGCGTGAGGGCGCTTTTTATCTGTTCACGCTGCGACTCATACCGGCCGTGCCGTTTTTTGCAGTCAACCTGCTGGGTGGTTTGACGCCGCTGCGCCTGTTCACGTTTGCATGGGTCAGTCAGTTGGGCATGCTGCCGGGCACCGCTGTCTATGTGAATGCCGGAACGCAAATAGCCAACATCAACTCCTTGGGCGGCATTGTCAGTCCGCAGTTGTGGCTGTCTTTCGTGCTGCTGGCTGCATTTCCTTTCATCTCACGCTCGGTCATCGGCGCTTTCAAGGCGCGTCAACGTCTGGCTGGCTGGAAAAAGCCGGGCAAGTTTGACTACAACATCGTGGTCATCGGCGCAGGCGCTGCCGGTTTGGTCACCAGTTATATCGGTGCGGTGCTCAAAGCCAAAGTGCTGCTGATTGAAAAGCATGAAATGGGCGGTGACTGTCTGAACACCGGTTGCGTACCGTCCAAGGCACTTATCCGGTCCGCTAAATTGGTCAACCAGATTCGCCACAGCGAAACCTACGGTATCGACAACGCCAACGCACAGATCAACTTCGAGCATGTGATGAACCGTGTGCATGAGGTCATCAAGGCGATTGAGCCGCACGACTCGGTCGAGCGTTATACCGGACTGGGTGTGGAGTGCGCACGTGGCGCTGCAGAATTGCTCTCGCCGTGGGAAGTTCGTATCACGGCTGAAGACGGCAGCCCCCGTACTGTTACAGGCAAAAATATTGTGCTGGCCACCGGCGCACGCCCGTTTGTCCCAGCCCTGCTTGGGCTGGAGGAAAGCGATTACTACACCTCCGACACCGTGTGGTCTGCACGGGAATTGCCGCAGCGTCTTGTGGTGCTGGGCGGTGGTCCTATCGGTTGTGAGTTGGCACAGTGTTTTGCCCGATTGGGCAGCGAGGTGACGCAGGTCGATATGGCATCGCGCATCATGCCGCGTGAAGACGAAGAGGTATCCGCTTTTGTCATGGAGCGTTTTGCGCACGAGGGCATCCGGATCCTGACCAGTCATCAGGCTGTGCGTGTGGGCGGCGAAGCGGGGCAGCGGTATCTGGTGTTGAAGTCACCGCAGGGCGAGGTGACAGTGCCGTTCGACAAGATGCTGATTGCCATCGGACGCGTGGCGCGCACCGAAGGTTTTGGTTTGGAAAAGCTGGGCATCGGACTTACCCCCCAAAAGACCATTGCTGTGAATGAATATCTGGAGACCGAGATTCCGCATATCTACGTGTGTGGAGACGCAGCCGGCCCCTACCAATTCACCCACTTTGCCGCACACCAGGCGTGGTATGCCTCGGTCAATGCGCTGTTCAAGGGCTTGCGCCGGTTTGCAGTCGACTTGCGCGTTGTACCGGCTGCCACCTACGTCGACCCGGAAGTGGCGCGTGTGGGTTTGAACGAACAGGAAGCCAAGGCCAAAGGCATCGCTTACGACGTGACCCGCTACGGCATAGACGACTTGGATCGCGCCATCGCAGACAGTGAAGCCGAAGGGTTCGTGAAGGTGCTGACCCCTCCGGGCAAAGACCGCATTCTGGGTGTGACCATCGTGGGTTCACATGCGGGTGAACTGCTGGCCGAATGGACGCTGGCCATGAAACACGGTTTGGGGTTGGGCAAGATACTGGGGACCATACACGCCTATCCGACATGGGCAGAAAGTGCCAAATATGCTGCAGGCGAATATCGCCGTGCGCGACAACCTCTCGGTTTACTCGCCTGGCTTGAGAAGTTTCATGCCTGGCGCCGCGGCGCGTGACAGGTTTTTGGATACACCCAGCGCTGTCTGGGTGTGCGCTGCCGCAGTACCCGCACAGACTTCAACCCGCCCCAGCAACTCTATCCACTGTTGCTGGCTGATGCCCAGCACCTCTGCAATTTCCTGTGCCTGTCGCTGGCCGTAGTTGATCTGCACGCTGCCTTCGGCCAGACCGGTGACGGCATCACGCAGTGCTTCGCGGGTTTGCGACATGAGTTCTGCCATCGCGGTGCGCTGTTCAGGCGGCAGTTTTTCGATACGCTGGCTCAGTTCGCGGCTGACTTCGCCGGCCCTGCGCAGTTTGCTGGCTGTTTTCATCAGTTGGTTGCGTACATCTTCCCAATGGCCGATGGCCTGGGAAGCCGCTTCCTGATGCTCGCCCAATTGCTGTTGTGATTTGAGCGCAGAACGTGCGACTTCGGTTGTTTCGGTGGAGATGTTGTGAAAGGCATGAGCCAATTGCAGCACCAGTTGGGCATTGGCTTTCAGTGTTTCTGCCTGTGCCTTGATGGTCTGCTCGGATTGCTCCACCGCCTTGCCGGTGTTTTGTGCCAGTTGCTGCAAGGCTGAGATGACACCCTTGAGCGCAGCCTGATTGGCCTCGGAATTGTCTTTGCGCTCAGGATCCGGATCCAGCACGTCATGCGGATGATGATCGCCAACCGATTGGTTGCTGGCAGAGGGGGGCATGGAAGCCTTACCCTGCTTTTCGGCGGCGTCGACCTGTGTCGCTGCAGCTGCTCCGGAGCCCGACTGGGCGCCGTTGCCTTGATGGAATGAATGGCTGTCCCGGTTTTCACGGCCTGCATCGTTTGAATTGACGCTGCCTGATGCTTTGAATGACGCATCCGCCGCATCGACCTCAAGGGGCTGTCCGTTGCGCGCCAGACGCAGCAGCAGGTAGCCCAGCAGGGCGGTCAGGGAAATGAGCAGCAGTCGCGCGTTTTCATAGGGATCGACCAGTTTGCGGCGCGCCAGCATCAGTTGTATGCGCAGGGTTTCTGCGTGCTTGCCGACCTGTCGGCTGGCCTCGATGTTGGCGCTCAGTTTGGGCAGCAGGGACGCAACCGCATCTGCGCCCCTCAGGGCTACGGCCAAATCGTTGCGGACGGTGAGCAATCGACCGCGTTCAAACTCGGGTGCCGGTTTGAGGTTGCTCTCTTTGTGCCCCGTCATGAGTCGGTCGAGTACAGCTTGCGACAAGGTAAGCGTCTGTACGATTTTTTCCGGGTCTACACCCGCGACCAGGGGGCGGGCGCCCGGTTCGGTCAGCGACAGCACCTGACTGATGGCCTGCAGGCTGAACAGCAGGTCGTCCATGGCTGCCAGTTCGTTGACGTCTTTGGGGCTGTTGCGGCGGTGCTCTGCGATCACTTTTTCAAGCGCCAGCGAGGCTTGGTCCAGCCCAACGCGAATGGCTTTGAACCGTGGGTCGTTGACCGCAACCGGTTCGCCTTCCAGTACGCTGGTACAGGCGTTTTCCAGGGGCTGCCAGGCTTTGTTGAGCTCTTGGGTCAGCGGTTGCAGCGGCGTCATGACCGGTGAGTAACTGCGCCCGTCCAATCGACCCCCCATCTGCAATGTCAGCAACAGAAATCCGACCCGGGTTTTGCTTTCTTTGAGACTGGAAATGGCGTTTTGGTCTTCGGACAAAATCAGGTTGCTGGCCCAGGCCATCCGCTGAGCCAACACAGTGGCCTCCGACAGCAGTTCTTTATGCAGATCAAGCTGACGATAGATGTGCCATTGCCACAGACCCAGCCCGACGGCTGAGACCATGCAAACGCCGCTGCCGAACTGAAGCAGCTTTTGTCGGAGTGTGGATGACGCTGCCCGCATGGCGGGCGTGCTGCTGCCCGCCGGCATGACGCGTCAGATCTGCGTCATTTCAAAGTCTTCTTTGCGGGCGCCGCATTCGGGGCAAACCCAGTTCGGCGGAACATCTTCCCAGCGGG
>SXZD01000160.1 GCA_005788065.1 Burkholderiales bacterium | reverse complement strand
TTGCCCTTACAGGCGCCGTCAGCGTAAATGGTGACCGTCGGATTTTTGTCTGTCATGTGGACTCTGTCTGGATTGGGAGGCGACCTGCGAAGAAGGCTGGGCAGGCGCGGGCGATGGCAATGCCGACAACCCGGTCTGCTTCCAGCGCGGGCCGATCAGCGTCATTTTACGTGTTCTTTTGACCGCCCCCAACAGATAGGCAGCGCCACACATGGGCCACCAACGGTCGCCCGCCTTTTCCATGAATGCACCGCGTTCGAGGCGGTGAGCCTGCACCGACGGCCAACGATAGCAGCCGAAGCGCCCGCGTTCGACCTCAAAGCTCAGGAGCGTGAACAGATCGCGCAGGCGCGGGACACCGAGGGGCTTGGCCCCCACCGGCCAGACCGGCTGGACCCGGCGCCGTATGCCCTGATGCAACCCCTGACGCAAACCCCACAGGGAGAAGGGATTGAGACCCGCTACCAGCACGCGCCCCTCCGGTATGAGAACCCGGTCGATTTCGCGCAGAACCTGATGCGGATTTTCAGCCACTTCGAGCAGATGGGGCACGACCACAAGGTCAATGGACTGACTGTCGAATGGCAGCTCATGAAAATCGGCCACCACCACCCCACAATGAGCCGGGTTGCCGCCTGTGGGCAGCGCATTGGCCAGCGGCTGCGGACTGACCCGCCAACGGCATGGCATACGGCTTTCCGCCAGCAGATCCAGCCCCGGAAGACCGAGTTGCACCGCATGGTACCCGAAAACGTCGTTGACGGCCCGGTCGATGTGCGGACGCTCCCAGCCCATGACATACTGTCCGGGCGGCGTGAGCAGCCACTGCTCGAGCCCGGCGGGCGACGACTGCAATTGGCTGATGAGAGGCTCTGATGGAACCATGTATAAACCACACTCCTGATGCCTGGACCGTAACTGCGGTGCCGGCTTTTACCGACAATTACATCTGGACGATGCTGTCACCGGACAGGCAGCGCGCCACGGTTGTGGACCCCGGCGATGCAGCCCCCGTACTTGCATTCTGCCAGAAAGCCGGCGCAGCGCTGACAGATATTTTGATCACCCACCATCATCCCGACCACACAGCGGGCATCCCGCTGCTGAAGCAGACGTATCCGGACGCACGGGTATGGGGACCGGCCGGCGAACGCATTGCCGGCGTGGAAACCCCTTTGCGGGAGGGCGACACGGTGGCGATAGGCGGTCTGAACCGAGCGTTTCTGGTGCTGGACATCCCGGGTCACACAGCTGGCCACATCGCCTACTACCACCCTGCCATGGACTGGCTTTTTTGCGGCGACACGCTCTTTGCGGCCGGTTGCGGGCGTCTGTTTGAAGGCACGCCGCAGCAGATGTTCGCCTCGCTGCAAAAGCTCGGCAGCCTGCCTTCTCAGACCCGGGTGTTCTGCACCCACGAATACACCCACTCCAACCTGCGGTTTGCCCAAGAGGCAGAGGCAGACAATCCAGCCATCCACGCGCGTGCCCAGACGGTGGCCTCACTCAGGGCACAAGGGGCCTGCACCCTGCCCAGCAGTATCGGACTAGAGTGGGAAACAAACCCGTTTTTGCGTGCACGCGACGCATCCCATTTTGCGGCGCTCAGACAACAGAAAGACAACTTCTGACGACAGCAGAGCTTGACGGCACACAGACCGGGGCAATAGCATCCACGCTCGTCCAACCAATACCCGAAACAATGCCCGGTCTGTCACGAACGCGACAGCCTGGTCAATTGCCCGTCCGCGCCACCGTCCGCACCCGACGGGTACGGTCCGCCGCGATCCTCGCGTTTTTGACAGCGTGCGCATTCAATGCATCCGCCCAGTCCCTGCCGGGAACGGGCAGCCTTGAGGCTGACGACATTGACCAGTTGCTGGATGTCCTGATACGTCCCTTCCTGAATCGGCAGGAAGCGGGTGCGATGCCTCGCGGACAGGCGCTGGAGGTCAAGCCCATCGACCTGACGGCAGATGCGGACGATGTCTGGCAGCGCATACGGCAGGGATTTGCCATCCGCAACATGAGTTCACCGCAGGTGCCCCAACGCATGGCAACCCTGCTGGGAGACCAGCAGCGTCTGTACACCCTGTTGGAGCGTGCAGGCCCTTACCTGTATTACATCGTGGAAGAATGCGAGCGCCGCGGCCTGCCCACCGAACTGGCGCTGCTGCCGTTCGTGGAGAGTTCTTTCAATCCGCATGCCACATCCCGGGCGGGCGCAGCTGGCTTGTGGCAATTCATTCCGTCCACCGGCAAATCGTTCAAGCTGCGGCAAGGTGGCGGTCAGGACGAGCGGCGCGACATCGTGGCCTCTACACAGGCGGCACTGGACTACCTGACGCAGCTCTACGATATGTACGGCGACTGGTATCTGGCCCTGGTCGCCTACAACTGGGGGGAAGGCTCTGTCAGACGTGCCATTGAAGCCAACCGGCGCGGCAATCTGGAAGAGGACTACCTGAGTCTGCGCATGCCGGACGAAACGCGCAACTATGTACCCAAGCTGCAGGCCATCAAGAACATCATCGACAGCCCGGCTGCTTTCAACTTCACCCTGCCGCCGGTAGAAAACAAACCCTTCTTTGTATCAGTATCGCGCAGCAAGGGCTTGGACTTGCAGACAGCCGCCAAATTGGCAGGTTTGCCACTGGAGACTTTCCGCGACCTGAACCCGGGCTTTCGCTCCTATATCAGCCCCGACCCCGATCGCAGCCTGCTGGTACCGGCTGAAAAAGCAGACCTTTTTGAGAATGCATTGCGACGTTACACCCCCCAAGCGGCCCCTGCCGCAGGGCTCAAGCAGGACAGCCGCAAGTCAGCCCGCATCGGGCTGAATGCCAGCCCGGGGCAGACCGGCGCCAGCACAACATTCCGGCAAAACGAGATGGAAAGTGGTGGCGGACTGCAGGACACCGTCAGCGGTTTTTTCAGGCCTTATCTTTTCAAGCCGGCTGAATCGCCCAAGGGCGCACCCAGCGCCGGACCGGCTGCAAAAACGGCTGGCGCGCCCGGCACCGGTCAAAAGCCTGCCAGTGAGTCAGGCATGGCTACACCTGCAAGACCCTCGGCGCCGGCCGCAGGCATGACGCCATCCATCAAGGCACCTGTCAGACCCACCGCACCGGGCAAACCGCTTGCACCCGATGCATCGGGCTCATCCAGCTCAGGCAATCAACGCTGAACCCGCGGTACCGCATCAATCAGCATGCGGGTGTAATCAGTCCGGGGAGAAGACATGACGCTGTGCACATCGCCGGCCTCGACGATTTTGCCACCCTGCAGCACGATGACGTCGTCGGCCATGTACTCCACCACAGCCAGGTTGTGCGTAATCAGCAAAAAAGCCACGCCCCGGCTGCGCTGCAGTTCGCGCAGCAAATTGAGCACCTGTGCCTGAACGGACACATCCAGCGCAGAGGTGGGCTCATCCAGAATCAGCAGATCCGGCGAGACGACGAGCGCCCGCGCGATTGCAATGCGTTGGCGCTGCCCCCCGGAGAACTCATGCGGAAAACGGTTGAAGCTTTCGGGCGGCAGCCCTACTTCGGCCAGCACCGACTGCGCGCGTGACAAGGCCTCCTCAGGTGAGACGCCAGGGCACAGCTGTGCCACACCCTCGGTGAGGATATCGCAGACCCGCTGACGGGGGTTCAACGACGAAAACGGATCCTGAAACACCACCTGCATGTGTCGGCGCAGATGACGCAGCGCGCTGCCATGGGTCTGCAACACATCGTCGCTACCCAGATGGGCAGACCCGCTGACCCGCGCCTGACCATCCAGCAACCGCAGGATGGCTCGGGCAATGGTGGACTTGCCACTGCCGGACTCGCCCACCAATGCCAAGGTCTTACCGGTCTGCAGGGAAAAACTGACCTCATGCACCACGGGCGTGAAAGCCGTCTTGAGCAGGCTGCCGGCACCGCGGTAGGCCACACTGAGCGACTTGACCGACAACAGGGTTGAGGAAGTGCCGGATGAATCGCTTGAGCCGTCCCGATCTGACTGCGCAACGGTTGCCGTCGCAGAATTTGCAGCCGTCGAGGCACCCGCCTCTACCGGAAAATAGCAGCGCACCGCATGCGCCTGGGCTACGTCGGACAAATCGGGCGATTGCTCGCGGCAGGCAGCCTGCACACGGTCGCAACGGGATGCAAAACGGCAGCCCCGCGGCGGCGACACCAGCG
Source organism: Burkholderiales bacterium (assembly GCA_005788065.1). Taxonomy (GTDB): domain Bacteria; phylum Pseudomonadota; class Gammaproteobacteria; order Burkholderiales; family Burkholderiaceae_B; genus SXZD01. The sequence continues at coordinate 679 of SXZD01000160.1, read as the reverse complement.
AAGGGACTTGGCCGGGCAGCGCCTTCAATGCGCAACCCCGGGTACCCGCCTCCGGCAGCGCACCGAGCAGGGCCTGTGCGTAGGGATGGCGTGGATGTGCGAAAAACGCGGCTGCCGGTGCACTTTCAACCACTTGCCCTGCATACATCAGCGCCACATGGTCAGCCATCTGGGACACGATGCCCAGATCATGCGTGATGATGAGGATGGCCATGCCGCGCTCGCGCTGCAGGTCCTGCAGCAGCGACAGGACCTGCGCCTGTATGGACACGTCCAACGCCGTCGTGGGCTCATCTGCAATCAGCAGATCGGGCTCTGCAGCCAGTGCAACGGCAATCATCACACGTTGTTTTTGTCCGCCCGACAATTGGAAAGGATATTGCGCGAGACGCTTTTCAGCGTCTTTCAGGCCGACACGCTCCAGCCAGCGGATGGCACGCGCCTGGGCCTCGGTTTTGCTGATGGACTGATGCGTGAGCATGACCTCCAGCAGCTGCTCGCCCACCGTCAGAACCGGATTGAGGCTGGTACCTGGCTCCTGAAAAATCATGCTGACCCGGCGGCCGCGGATGGTGCGCATGAGTTGCTCGGGCAACTGGAGCAGATCAGTGCTGTCCGGATTGCTGTTCTGGTTGCTGTTCTGCTGATCGGACAGATGGGCTGAACCGGCAATCACCGC
>SXZD01000014.1 GCA_005788065.1 Burkholderiales bacterium | reverse complement strand
CCTGGTAGGCGCGGACATTGCGCACGGTGGTGTCGGCGGCGCGCGCCAGTTCATCCACCGTGAACTCCTGGGAGGTTCTGTTCTTGCTTGAACGGAAGGGGATCATGGCGGGTTTAGGACCTGTGGTGGGCTTGAATCAAATCAGATTCCACGATTTTAACCCCTGCGCTGTTTTCTTGCGAAATTTCAAGCAGGCAGCGGGCTACCGTGGCGGTCTGCACGGCCTGATATTTTTTGGGGATGAGCGGCCGGAAGGCGCGGGCCAGCAGCAGGCCCACCCGCTCGCCCGGTCGGCTTTCCGCCCGATTGCCGTCCAGCAGCGAGGGGCGCAGGATGGTCAGGCGTTCAAATCCGAGCGCCTTGAGCGCCTCTTCGGTGCGACCCTTGACCTTGTTGTAGAAAACCGGGCTGCGCGGGTTGGCGCCCATGGCGGTGACCACCAGAAAATGCCGGCAGCCGTGCGCTCTGGCGTGGGCGGCCAGCGCCAGCACCAGCGTCTCGTCAACCGCCACAAACGCCTCCTGGCTGCCCGCCACCTTGATGGTGGTGCCTAGACAGCAGAAAGCCACATCAACGGGCTCAGAGGGCCATGTGCTGCTGTCTGCGAGGTTTACAACGGCCTCCTTCAGGGGCGGTTGCAGCGCCGGCGAAAACGCCCGCCGCGCAAATGCGGTGGTCTGCGTGTTCCGGTCGGCTGCCAGCATGCACAGCAAGTGACCGCCCACCAGTCCGGTGCCGCCAAAAACCCATGCCTTGCGCTGTGGGCTGCCTGCTGCGCTGTCTGTGTCTGTCATGTCCGAATTCACCCTTCGAGTTCTTCCCAGCGAGCGTATGCCTTGGCCAGGTCAGCTTCAATGGAAGCCATCTCATTTTGCACGTTCAGCACCTGCTGCTTGTCGCCGGAATAAAAGGACGGATCCCCTATTTTTGCAAGCAATGCAGTCTGGCGGGTTTCCAGCTTTTCAATCAGGCCGGGCAGGGCCTCCAGTTCGCGCTGCTCTTTGTAGCTCAGCTTGCGCTGGGCCGGTGCGGGAGCCGGGGTGGCCGTGACCCCTTTTTCCGCCGCCTTTTCGATCATTTTGTCTGCCGCTTTATCGGCGGCTTTTTCTGCTGCTTTAGCCGCCCACGGGTCCACTGTCCTGGTTCTGAGCCAGTCGCTGTAGCCGCCGACGTAGTCACCCACTTGCCCGCGTCCTTCCAGCACCCAGCTGCGCGTGGCAATCTGGTCGATGAACTCCCGGTCGTGGCTGACCAGAAGCACTGTGCCGGTGTATTCGGCCAGCCGCTCTTCCAGCAGGTCCAGTGTTTCGATGTCCAAGTCGGTGGTGGGTTCGTCCAGCACCAGCACGTTGGAGGGGCGCGAGAACATCTGCGCCAGCAGCAACCGTGCGCGTTCGCCGCCCGACAGGCTGCTCACCGGCTGCCGCGCCCGGTCGGGTGTAAACAGGAAGTCCTGCAGATAGCCGATGACGTGTTTGGGCTGGCCGTTGATGTCAATGTACTCTTTGCCCCCGCCGATGATGTCCACCGCGGTCACGCCGTCGCCATCGGGTTTGCGCAGCTGGTCAAAGTACGCCACTTCCAGCCGTGTGCCGTGACGCACGCTGCCCTGCCGTGGTTGCAACTGCTGCAATACGATCTGCAGCAGGGTGGTTTTTCCGCAGCCATTGGGGCCGATGATGGCAATTTTTTCGCCGCGGGTAATCACGGTTTCCCAGTCCCGCACGATGCACATGTCGCCCCAGTCGTGGGACACGGAGCGGATTTCGGCGACCAGTTTGCCGCTACGCTCGGCCTCTTGCACCTGCATGTTGGCCTGTCCGAGCACGTTGCGCCGTTCACTGTACTCGCGCCGCATCTGTATCAGTTGTCGCACACGGCCCTCGTTGCGGGTGCGTCGCGCCTCCACGCCGCGGCGTATCCACACTTCTTCCTGTGCCAGCTTTTTGTCAAACAGGGCATTGGCTTTTTCTTCTGCGTGCAGGAATTCGGCCTTGCCTTTCAGATAGCCTTCATAGCCGTTGGACCAGGACATCAGCCGCCCCCGGTCCAGGTCGCACACGCGCGTGGCGATGCGGCGCATGAAACTGCGGTCGTGGCTGATGAACAGCACAGCACCGCGAAACGCCTGCAGCAACTCCTCCAGCATCAGGATGCTCGGACTATCCAGGTGGTTGGTGGGTTCGTCCAGCATCAGCACATCCGGTTCTGCCACCAAGGCCTGAGCCAGCATCACACGCCGTTTCATGCCGCCCGACAGGCTGCCGAACAGCGCGTCCCCGTCCAGTTGCAGGCGCTGCAAGGCCTGGTCCACCCGGCTGTCGAGGTTCCAGGCGCCGCGCTCGTCAATGGCGGTCTGCAGGTTGGCAATCAGGTCAAGGTCGTCCGGGGTATCGTGCAGGGCATGGTGATAACGTGCCAGCACGCGACCGTCTTCGCCCAGTCCGTCAGCCACCACATCAAATACGGTGCGATCCTGTGCGGCCGGCACTTCCTGCGCCAGCATGCCGATCACCAGTCCTTCCGAGCGGATGACTTCGCCGTCATCGGGTTTCTGGATACCGGCCAGTATGCGGAACAGGGTACTTTTGCCCTGACCGTTGCGGCCGAGCAGGGCCACGCGTTCGCGCGCCTGGAGGGAAAAACTCACCTGGTCAAGCAAAACGCTCAGACCGATGCGCAGGTCGACATTTTTAAGTCCGAGCAGCATGGGAAAAATTCTTTCATTAGATTGCAAAACCGCCCTGCAAGGGGCTTCTGGCGATTTGGGGTGTATTGCGGTGCAGCGATTTGACGTACCATCGGCGCGGTGGTGAAGATCCGCACACCCGCCGGGGCGCCTTTGCCTGTCAATGGAAATCCACGCCATGATTGAACAACAGATCTGCGCCGTGCTTGATCGCATGCGCCCTGAAGCCCGTCTGGCCGTCATCCACGGCGGTGACTCCCGACAGCCGCAGGCCGTAGTGTATTCCACCCGCAACCCCCGTTCCAGCAAGACGTATGTCGACGTTGCCGGCGATATCGCTGAAAGCCTGCGTGCCAACGGCTTTCGCCATGTGTGCCTGTTGCCCGATGACATGACCCTGCCACAACGGTTGCGTGAACTGAAGATCGACATGGCCTGGCTCAACACGGGCGGAACCCAGGGGCTGACATCCGCCTGCCATGCGGCCTCGATGCTGGAACTGTGCGGCATCCCGTATGTGGGTCACAATCCCTTGAATGCGGCCCTGCTCGACAACAAGCACATGTTCAAGCACGTGGTGTCCTCGCTGGGCTTGCCCACGGCACCGTACGTCACGGTCAATGTTGACGAGGTGTCGCAGGATGTGCGGCGCAGACCGGACTTCATCAAGCGATTTGCCAGTTATAGCGGCGACTTCGTGGTCAAGCCGGTCTCGGGTCGGGCGTCATTGCATGTGCATGTGGCAAGCCTTGCCGATCTCATGGATGCCGTGAGAGCGGTTTTTGATGCGACCGGCAATACCGTACTGGTGGAGTCGTGGCTGTCCGGTGCGGAATTGACAGCGGGTGTGTCCGGTCCCGTGGTGTGTCGGGGCGGGCAGGTGACGCTTGGCTCTTCGCCCTTTGTTTTTTCGGTGCTGGAGCGGCTCTTCGACACCGGCGAACGCATCTTTACTTCCAAGGACATGCGCCCCATCGGACTGGATCGTCTGCGCCTGCTGTCGTGCGACGAGACAGAGACCACACGGTCTGTGACGTTGATTGCAGCCAAACTGTTCCAGCGTCTGGGGCTCGAATCTACCGTGCGTGCTGACTTTCGCTGTGATGATCGGGGACGGGTGTATCTGCTGGAAGCCAACCCCAAGCCCGACCTGAAGGCTCCCGGGCAGGGTGTGGTGTCGCTGATGGCGGCCGGCCTTCATCTGCAGGGACTTGATTTCAACGATCTCATCCTGACACTGCTGGCCGACCGGGTGCATCAACTGCTGACCCGGCGAGCAGAGTATGCGGTCGCGCTGCGACGCTTTGTGCCTGAGCGCACCGGCATGGGGGTTTAATCAGTGGCATCCACATCCGTTTCATGGCGCCAGCGTGCCGGTATCCTGCTGGTGGTGTTCATGTCCCTGTCCCTGCTGTTGTATGTGGCGTGGGGCGAGATGGTGCGAACCAACCAGCGCTTTCAGACCGAGCGTCTGCAATCGCAGGCGCAGCCCCTGCTGGCCGCCTTGCAGGCGCATGTGCAGTCCGGTCTTGCAGCCGAGCAGTTTGCAGGTTTTGCGGCGCTGTCGGTTGATATGCTGGAGGTTGACCCGCAACTGCGCGCAGTTGGTATGGAAACGCCATCGGGGCGGTGGCTGTTTGATACGCAGCCGGTTCAGGGAGATGTCGAGACACTTCGCATCCCTGTTCGCAACCGCTTCGAGACAGTGGGTTGGCTGAGCCTGACGGTAGATGCCGATGCAGTGCGAAAGCCTGTCAGGACCCATGCTGCGTGGCTGGCCTGCAGTGCTTTGTTGTTGGGTCTGCTGGCCTTCTGGCGACTGGTGCGCGCAGCCGGGATGCCGCAGCCATTGCCGGCGCAAAGACGCATCCTGCTGTGGTTACTGGTGGCACAGACCTGTGTGGTCAGTGCGGTCATGTGGCAGGTGTATTCGGCAGGTGCGCGTTCGGTTGCTCAGTCGCAGGCCAATGCACTGGTGTCGCGTCTGACGGAGGTCTATCAGCACGGACTGGTGTTCGATGATTTTTCGGATATTGCCGATGTGCTGGCACAGGAACGCGCCCGTAGTCGCCACGTGCAGCAGTTGAGCGTCAGGATGAACGACGCGCTGGTGTTTCGCAGCCGGGACGATGCGACCGGTATCGCGCCGGTTGCCCTGACCGAGTTGTCGGCCACACGCGAGGTACAGGCAGACGAGCCCGTGAAACTGACCGTGACACTGTCGGTGCCGGTGTCGGTGATCGGATTTGCCATCGCACGCAACCTGAAAAATTTTGCCTTCCTGTTTGTGGCGACGGTTTTTGCAGCCATGCTGCTGCTGCGTCTGCTCCACGGTTATGCATCGGTTGCGCAAGTGAGCGGACCGAAAAAAATGCGCGCTCAGAATACCCACACGCCGGAGCTCTCGGTGAACATTGGGCGTGAGACGGGTGCGCATCTGGCCGAGACAGAGACGCTCAAAGTATCGGCGCTGCTGTTCATGTCCGTGTTTTGCGATCAACTCAGCGCGGCTTTTTTGCCGCCCTGGATTGCTGATGTTGCGCAGCGTTCCGCTTTTTCTTCCGGCAGTGGCGCATGGGCATTTACCGCATATTTTGTGGCATTTGCAGTGGCACTTCTGCCGGCACAGCGTGCGGCTGCGCGGGGGCATTCAAGAGGGCTGCTGACAGGTGGCGCATGGCTGGTCTGTGCCGGTGCGCTTACGCTGTGGCTGATGCCGCATTTTGTAGCGGTCGTGCTGGCGCGAGCGTGTTCCGGTATCGGGCAGGGCATGGTATTCGTTGCAGCACAGGCACTGCTGCTGGCATGGTCGCGGCAAGCCGGTTCGCTGGGTGCCAATACGTCCATCGTTTTCCAGTTCAATGCGGGCATGATCTGCGGTCTGGCTTTGGGGTCGCTGCTGGTGGTCTATGTGGCACCCGAGGGTGTCTTTTGCATGATCGCCATACTGGCCGCGATGGTGGCGATGCTGGCTGTCGGGCTTGAGGTGCAACCCGCTTCGCACGTGCCGATTCAAGCGGACAACGCATCTGCGGCAGTGACCGCAGCGAGCCCATCTGCCGCATTGGGCACATCGGCGCCATCGTCCCTGCGTTACTGGCGTGATGCCGGATTCTCCATGCCGGCCCTGCTGATCGGCATTCCGTCCAAGGCGGTGATGACCGGTGTGTTGGTCTATGGTTTGCCACTGCTGTTGTCCCTGGCCGATGTGGGTCGTGAGGAGGCAGGGCAGTTGCTCTTGTTCTACGCAGTGGGCGTTTTGCTGTGCAATCACTGGATAGGGCGTCTGCAACCGGTGTTGCCGCGTCTGCGCAGTCTTGCCGGTCTTGCCATGTGTGTATCGGGTGCGGCCATTGCGCTGCTGGCGCCCGCTTTTTCTGGCAGCCCGGGCGAAACGGATCTGTTGGCCATCGGCTTGATTCTGCTGTCGGTCCTTCTGCTGGGCATGGCCCACGGTGCCATCAATGCGCCGGTTGTCACGCTGGTATCGGGCAGTGACGTTGCGCATCGTTACGGGTCCAATACTGTTGCTACGTATTACCGACTGGTCGAGCGAGCAGGGCACGTGGCGGGCCCGGCCCTGTTTTCACATCTGCTGCTGGCAAGCGGTGACACGGCATTGGCATTGAAGGGGCTTGGCTTTGTCATTGCCGCGATGGGGCTGGTTGCCCTGCTGTGGGGCTATCGGGTGTCTGCCGCAGTGCGACGTGCAGCGGTCAGTGCCTGCTGGTTGGCGGTGTGTACCGGTGCAGCACTTGTGCTGTCGCTGACCCGGGTGTCGGATGCACGCGCACAAGGTGTCGCAAATACGCAGAATAATGCGCAGAAGAATGCGCAGACTACGCCATGGATATCGTTATCTCCTGCATTGGCCGATGCATGGGTTTTTACAAGCCGCTCGGATGACACGGGCGATTTTCTGGTGGCAACGCCACGTGCAGGTGACACACCGGCAAATCCGTCCCCCAACCCGCCACCAAACCCGACATCAAGCCGTATGTCGGTGACCCTGCTGATGTTCAAGCCTTCTTCTGCATACGACACAGCCCTGAGCAGAATGCTTCAGGTGTGGAGTGAAAAAGGACTCCGGGTCAATGTGCAGATTGCGCATGTGCGCAACGATCCTGCGTTGGCGCATGCAGCCGTATCCTCTGCCATGCGCGACCGTGCTGCGTTGATGATCGGTGTGGGCTCCGACAGTGCGGCGTTTCTTCACGATCACTACCGCAAGGGTCGAATGGCCTTGTTGTCGGTGTGTGCAAAAGACCCGGTCCTGATGCAGCAGGTAAGTTCCTACGAGACGGGCAGTGGCACATCCATGGCCTACACTTCACTGAACTCGCCGGTTGATGTGCAGTTGAATCATCTGCTGCAGGTCAGGCCAGGTCTGCGCGAACTGGCCATCATTGTGGATCGTCGCAACTCAAGCGCATGGCAGACCCAGACGCTGCCGCTTGAAAAACGTGCGAAGGACTCGGGCATCACGGTTCACAAGGTCATCGTCGATGGTCAAGACGATGTGGCTGCGCAACTGATGCAGAACATGGGCGCTGCATTGAGTGCCATGCGGCGCAATGATGCCAATGGAGCGGTCAGTGCGTTCTGGATAACCGGCAGTTCGGCTGTGTTTCCGCACGTGAGGCTCATCAACCAGACCGCTGGCAGTGTGCCGGTTTTTTCGGCCGTTCCTGATCTGGTCAAGGCGGGCAACGACAGCGCAGATGTTTCGATCGGAGTGAGCTTCGAAGAAAACGCTTATCTGGCTGCCCTGTATGCGCAGCGCATCGTAAGCGGTGAGGTCAGCCCCGGTGCCTTGCCGGTGGGTATTGTCAGCCCGCCGGAAATTGCCATCAACTTCATGAAGACGCGCCAGTCCGGCCTGCGTCTGCCTTTCTCATTTTTTGAAAAAGCCGGCACGGTTTTCAATGCGCGGGGTGAACTCATCCGCTGGCGCGGTAGTCGTGTCAAACCCGATGCAACGGGAGGATCCTGATCATGCAAGACAACATCTCAGCAGCACCGACAGCACCTGCCACATCACCCGCTGCGACAGGCCCGACTTCACAGTCCCCTGCCATACGTTCACTGGGGTGGCGTATCAGCCTGCGCGTCAGTCTGCTCACCAGCATCGTGGTCATGGTCGCGCTGACAGCGACAGCCATCCATCTGCTATGGGCGTGGACGTCGGCGCGCAACACCGAGGACATGGTCACGCAGTTGAACCGGCAGATCATCTCCGCCCTGAAAACCGAAGTGGATGCGGTGATCCGCGGCGCCATGCAGGATCAGGGCATCATCGCGCAATTGGTTGCTGACCGCGCTGTGGAGGCAGAGGGCAGTGGGGCGATGGAGTCGTTGTTGCTGTCCTTCGTGAAGTCAAACCCATACTACAGCTTTGCAGGTGTGGGGCTTCCCAATGGCGATTATCTGGGTGCGCAACGCCGGGACAATGCGCAGTTGGCCAGCATCGTGAGCCGCTGGAATGCCGCGAAAAAAAGTGCATTGCGCACCGAGCGGTATTTCACAACCGACGGCAAGGATTGGCAGTATTTCAAGACGGTCGAAAAATCATCCGACTATTATGCGCCCGAGCGTGTCTGGTATGGCATGGCCATCGACCGTCCGGTAGAACAGATCGTCACCGATACTTATACCTTTTCCAGCACAGGCCGACCGGGTGTCAACACGGCGCAACCCATCCTCAGGGATGGCAAGTTGCTGGGCGTGGCAACGATTGCGATTGAATTGGACAGGCTGTCAGATTTCATGCGTCGCCAGACGGTCAGTGATAACGGCACGGTGTTCATGGTCGACAGCAAAGGCTATGTGCTTGCATCGCGAGATGCGGTGGAGTATTCGGCCTCAACACCCCGGGCTCAAGGTGAGTTGAATCTGCCGCGGCTGCACGATGTGCAGACACGCTCTCTGGCGGTGGCATGGCGTGCGTTGTCAGCCCAGTCGATGCAGGACTTCGCCAAGGTGACGCAGGCTCTGTCGTTTCGTTACTCTGAAAAAGATGAAGATTTTTTTGTGTCCATCCTGCCAGCCGGCGTCAATCGCTGGAGTCTGGTGACGCTGGTTCCGGCCCATGATTTTGAGTCGCGCGTGGAGCGCAATACGCAGTATCTGTTTGTGATTGTGCTGGCTGTGACGGCGCTGGCAGCAGGCCTGGCGCTGTGGTTGGGGCAGCGTGGTTTTGTCAGACCCCTGTCGCAGATCATCGATCAGACACGCAATGTTGCCGGCTTTGATCTGAGCTCTGTGCAGCGCGTACCGTCGCGCATCAAGGAAGTGGACGACCTGTCCAGCGCCGTGGTGCAGATGGGGGCGGGCCTGGGTTCGTTTGGAAAGTATCTGCCTGCCGGTCTCGTGAAGACATTGTTGTCGCGCGGTGTGGTGGCACAACCCGGTGCGGAGAAGCGCACCATGTCGGTTTTCTTCATGGATCTGGCGGGCTTCACCACCATCTCCGAAGCGCTGGGCCCGAAAATTGTTCCCTATCTGGATCGATATTTTGGTGCGATGACAGAGCAGATTGAAGCGGTGCAGGGCACCATCGACAAGTTCATTGGCGACTGCGTCATGG
>SXZD01000159.1 GCA_005788065.1 Burkholderiales bacterium | reverse complement strand
GTAGTTGGCGCTGGCAATGCTGTAGGCGCGCAGCAACGGCCGACCGTCTACTTTCAGACCGATCATGACAAAGTGACCGTTGTGGAAACGCAGACCGGGATCACGCGTCGTGGTAAAGCTGAACAGGGTGTCGTTCCAGTGGTGAACGCTGGTGACGCGTTCTTCGTTCAATGAGGACATGGGCGGTATGCGGACAGAGCCGTAAAGAATATTCAACAATCCGCTATTTTATATCCGGATCGAATAAGTCTGCGTATTTTTTAGTTATTAGCTTATTTGGGAAAGAGGGAGCACGGTCGGAGAACCGCTCAGACAATCAGGCGAACAGGCGAACAGGAACGCAGTGGGTTAGGGCAGCAACAAAAAGGGCCGCGCAGTGTGCGCAGCCCTTTCTGACGTAGGCATAAGTCTTGTCGTCCGGTCGGAGGGGTATCCGGGACGGTTCAAAGACGGGTCATCACCTGCAATTGAGCCTCACCGACCAGGAAGCCCAGTACGGCGCCGGTCATGATCAGGATCCATTCTTCTTGCTTGAACACGGGGCGCAGCAGACCTTCGAACTCCAGTGCGGTCATGGCTTCCATCTTGCTGCCCACCGTTTCCTCGATGTTCAGCGAGGTGTGCACATAAGACTCGGCCAGCAGGATGACGGACTCGAACTGGGCCAGCAGCAGCTTGGAAATATCCACTTTCATCTGCCGGAAGGTTTCAGCGCCAACGGCCATCACCACGAAGGGCTTGACGATGCTGGCCTTGGAGTCAACCGCCTCGCGCACGCGGCGGTCCACCAGTTCTTCGAGGCGCTGGGACAGGGGTCCAGAGACAATCTCACCAATAATGGTGCGCGGTGTCAGGATGTCGTTGGCGATGATCTTGGCATATTCGCGGGCCACTTCTTTCTGCCGCTTCAGGAACAGGCCCTGGATGGTGTAGGAACCCAGCGGGATCGGCTTTTTGGGTTCGAACAGGATGTTCAATGCCACCCAGTCGGAAATGAAGCCAACGATGAAACCGAACAGTGGCAACACCAGCGGGTTTTTGGTCAGCACCCAAATCACCATCTGGATCAAACCCAGCAGGAAACCGAAATAAAGACCGGCGATGCCGAAAAAGCGAAACTCCTTGCGGCCCACTTCCAGGAAGATACGGTTGAGCAGGGGTTTGTCGGCCAACAGAAGCCGAACCACCAGTGCCTTGAGGTCCAGCAACTGGTCGATATTGTTTTTCACGTCTTCCATGACTGACGCGATGACTTCCGGTACGTCATTGCGTACGCGGTTGATCAGCGAGCGCTGTGCGAAATCGGGGAGGGACTCCCACAGTCGCGGCTGATGCTTGGACATGACTTCCCGGATGATGCTCTCGGTGACCTGCAGCGCCGGGCCTTCCAGTTCTTTGGCTAGACCCTCGTTGTCCAGTTGCGCGATGACTTCCTGCACCGACACCAGCTTGGTGGTGATGGTGTCAACAGCGATGGTGGCCATGCGCTCGGCATTCTTGGGAACAATGCCCTGCCATCCGAAAATCGGCTTGATGCCGATGAAATCGATGGGGTAGAACATCATTTTGACGGCCAACACCTTTGTGATGTATCCGATCATCGCAGCCACAATCGGAATTGAACCATACAGCAGCCAATGCTCCTGAATGTCCAGCATCACGGCATTCCAGTCCATTTTGTCTCCAGTCTCTGATATTGTATAAATACGTTTACATATACCGGCGCATGTGCGTTTGCGGATTTGGCGCAAACAGACGCCTCAGTGGCTGACTGCAGCCTGCAGGCATTGTTTCACAGATCGGGCTTGTGTCGGATGGTTGTCACGCCCCCGCCGATTGACCTTCCTTGTTGCGGAAAGCGTCTTCACAAATGGGTCGTACGTATATCACAAATTTGCCAAAACACCATCACTTTCCAGAATTTTACCGTGCTGACAGACTCAATTTTTACGATAGCCATGCTGTGCTCCGTCGGCGTTTTACCGATCAGCCATGCGGTGGGTACGGGCGGCCTGCTCCAGGCGTTGGCGCAGCCGCCGCAGTTGCGGGTCTTGCCTGGCTTCATTCAATTGTGGCTGCGCAATCTGCTGCATGAAATGGCTGAGCTGGCAGCCCGGTCTGCATTGACGGTCCTGCTGCCACCCAAGGTCCTGGCCCAACGGCTGGACCCCTACATACTCGCCGGCATCCTCTGCGAACCCATGCAGCAGGCAGCCCACAAGGCCGTGGCCGACGCTCTGGGGCGACATTCGCCTAAGGTCTGGGAAGTGCTGCCCGGTTTTGCGCAGACGCGCATCAAGCAGGTTGCTGCGCAGAAAGTGCCGCTGGTGTCCATCGAGGTCGCCAAGGCCATTTGCGCTGACCCGTCACGCTTTGCAGACCTGAAGTCGCAGGTGGTCAAAAAAATGCTGCAGCATCCCAAGGTCCTGATTGATCTCGTGGTCGAAGCGGGCAAGGCACCGATGCAGTTTCTGTTCCGTTTGAGTGCCGTCTGGGGCCTCCTGATCGCCCTTCTGGCACTGGGGTGTCATGCGCTGACCGGTTCGCTGCTGCTGTCGGTGGCGTTGTGCGCTGTGGTCGGCTTCGGTTGTCACTGGCTGGCCATCGAGTTGCTGTACTTCAAGCCCGGGCGGGTCATGGGTTTTCAGGTGGACTGGTATGGTCCGTTTTACACGCAGCAAAACGACATTTCCCGCGCCTACACCCGGGTGGTGGTAACCGAATTGATGCTGGTGGATGACCTCATGGTTGAACTGGTCAGCGGCGTGCGTGCATCGCGCCTGCACAAGATGCTGCACATGCTGGTGTCCGATGCGGTGGACGAAGCGGTGCGTAACCTCAAGCCGGTGGTGGTCAATGTACTTGGCGTGCGCAACTGGCAGAACGTCAAGCACGACATTGCAGAGTCCTTTTGGGCGGAACTGGGCATACACCTCATCAATGCACGGGCCTACGTGGAAGACTCCCTGGATCTGGGCAACACCATACAGGCGCGCCTGGACGACATGTCTTCCCGCGAGTTTGAGGAGGTGCTGCGGCCCACGGCAGCAACGATTGAGCGCTACTATCCCTTGCTGGGCGCGGGCGCCGGTGCGGCTGTTGCTGCTTTGGTGGCATTTGCGCATGCGCTGGTGGGATTGTTCTGATCCCGCGTCCTGCATGCAATGATTAGTGACACTTTTGACCGCTTGATCCGGTTTGGCACGTCACGGTTGCCCGGGCATACTTCAGGCATCGTCCCGCAACTCCTCCCCGGTCAATGAAAAAGCCCACTGGCAGGACCTTCCACTCTCTGGTGTTGATGGCCGGCATGGCCATGTCCGTCGTGCTGGTCATGGGTCTGTGCGTGTTGGCTTTTCTGCTGGTGCCGCCAGAGCCGCGCGCTGAAATCGTTGACAGCTTGAAAGAGGGTTGGAACGCCATATCGCATGTGCGTCTGCTGGGGATGCTGGCGTCTGTGGCGGGCCTGTTTTTCATCTGGTTCCAGTTGGGCCGCGCCCTGTCGCGATGGGCTTTGCGTGATGTGCGTGGTCTGGTCCGCATGGCCGGTCCCTTGCTGGAACGCGGCGGTCTTGCCAGCCGCATGCCCTCATTTCGTACCCGGGAGATTGCGCAATTGGCCAGTGCCGTCAATGTGCTGCACGAACGCAATCTGGAACAGCAAAAAGCGCTGGTGCAAAACGCGGAGCAACGTTTCAAACGCCTGTTTGATGAAATGCGAAGTGCAGTGGGCCTGCAGCGCGCCATCCTGAACGACCGGGGCGAGGTGGTGGACTACCAGTTTCTGGCGGTCAATCCCTCCTTTGAAAAACTGGTGGGCAACCCGGCCAGCCTGATTGTCGGCAAGACCATACGCGAACTGGATCCGGAAGCCGACCTGACATCCATCCGTCGCTTTGCCAATGTGGTGGTCGACGGCAAGTCGGTTGAGTTTGAAGTGTATGACCCGCGGCTTAAAAAGTTTTTCGAGGTTCGCTCTTTCCGTACGCGCCCGGGCGAGTTTGCATTGTTGATGATGGACATCACGGAGCGCAAACAGTCCGAGGCGACCCTGCAGCAGGCCACTGAGGCGGCCAAGGCGGCCAGCCATGCCAAAAGCGTGTTTCTGGCCACCGTCAGTC
>SXZD01000158.1 GCA_005788065.1 Burkholderiales bacterium | reverse complement strand
GCGCTTTTCCAAATCCAACGTCATTACTGAAGGATTTCATACCAAGATGGAGATTCTCTCCCGACGCGCTTATGGGTTCAGAATCTTTGAAAACTACCGCATGAGAGTCTTGGCTCAATGCGGATGGAACGGGATAATCAACCGTGTCTGATGGATGCCCATCCCCCGTTAATGGGGAAGAGCCTCCCGGGCTCGCCTGCGGCAAGCCCTGCGAATCCACCCGTCGCCAAAATGCAAAAGCCCCGTTTTTTCAAACGGGGCTTTTTCAATTTTGGCGGAAAGGGCGGGATTCGAACCCGCGGTGGGTTATTAACCCACACACGCTTTCCAGGCGTGCGACTTAAACCACTCATCCACCTTTCCGGGTAGCCGGAGATTATAACACATCAATCCTGCGCCGGTGATCGGACCCTGCGCACAAATGCCTGATCAGCCCCGCCCGAACGGTCAAACCACAAGGACACCAGAACCAGGGCAAGCGCCCCCGCCGGGACACCAAACACCGCCGCCGACACGGGCTCGATGTCAAACCACCTCCACGGCGTAAGACCAAACGTCAACATGAACGAGCTTGAACACCCCAGCATGTAAACCACGCTTACCAGCATGCCCGCCAACATGGCCGCTACGGCCCCCTGCCAATTGGCGCGTTTCCAGAACACCCCCCCCACCAGCACCGGGAACAGTGCGGAACCGGCCAGCGAGAATGCCGCACCCACCAAAAAGAGGATGTTGCCCGGTCGGGATGAAGCAATCCACGCCGCCAGCATCGCTATGATGAACAGAATGATTTTGGCAATCGTGACGCGCTTCTGAGTGGTGGCCTGCGGGTCCAGCATGCGAAAGTAAACGTCATGCGACATGGAGTTGGCCACCGTCAGCAACAAACCATCCGCAGTCGACAAGGCAGCCGCCAATCCGCCAGTGGCCACCAGTCCCGATACAAAATACGGCAGACCTGCTATCTCGGGCGCTGCCAACGTGATCACGTCAGGCCCTATCACCATCTCGGCCAATTGAACGCGTCCGTCACCATTGAGGTCACGCAACTCAAACAGACTGCTGTCCAACTGACGCCAAGTCTCCAGCCACTCCGGCAATTGGCTGAAGGACACGCCAACCAGATCACGCAAAATCAGATACTTCACAAAGGTAGCCAAAGCCGGCGCGCTAACATAGACAATGGTGATCAACAGCAGCGCCCACACCACCGACACCCGGGCACTGGCCACGCCCGTCGTTGTCAGAAACCGCGTCAGCAGATGCGGCAGCGCTGCCGTTCCGATCATCAGCGAGAACATCAGCGCCAAAAAATTGGTTCGCTTGACGTCAGACGTTTGCGTCGCCGTGGGTTCAAACGGTCGGGACAGCGACGGAGACGGATGCATGCGAACCGTTAGCCGCTCAAGCTCCGCGCCCCACCGCAGGCGAGCCGCATCGGCATTCTGCGGATACTCGCGCAGTTTGCGCTCAACCCGCTTGATTTCAGCAAAGGGCGCGCCCGTGCGGCGCGCGTTTTCGAGGGCCAGTGTGCGGGCCTCCATGCCATCGGACCATGAAGCCGGCAAACGACTGATCATGTCGCGCAATTCGGTCGCACGCTCGGCATGCAGTTGCCTGACCTGCCGTTCCTCCGTGCTGTTGCGGATACGGTCTTCCATCTGGGTCACGCCGGGCAACAACTGCTGATAGGACACAAAATGCAGGGGGTTACCTGTCAGTTTGACCGACAGCATGACGATGGGCACCAGAAATGTCAGTAGCAGGATGATGCACTGGGCCACCTGCGTCCACGTGACAGCCCGCATGCCACCCAGAAACGAACACAGCAGAATGCCGGCCAGTCCGAAGAAAACGCCAATGCCAAAATCGAGCCCGGTAAACCGGCTGGTGATCAAACCCACCCCATAGATTTGCGCCACCAGATACACAAAAGAACACAAGGCAGTGGCAATCACGGCAATGACGCGCGGCCAATTGCTTTGACCCGCACCGAAGCGGTCGGCTACAAATTCGATGACCGTGAATTGCCCAAATCGTCGCAGATAGGGTGCCACCAGCACAGCCACCAGCACAAAGCCGCCCGTCCAGCCCATGATGTAGGCCAGTCCGTCAAAACCCGACAGGTAGATGGTACCGGCCAGACCCAGAAAGGTGGCTGCACTCATCCAGTCGGCAGCGGTTGCCATGCCGTTGAAAAAAGCGGGCACCTCGCGGTTGGCCACATAGTAAGCGGTGATATCGCTGGTGCGACTCAGAAGTCCGATGCCGGCATACAGCACGATGGTAAACAGGATGAAACCGTAAATCAGTCCGGAATGCGGCAGCCCCACCTGCTCCATGCTGCCCAGGAACAGCACGATGCCGCCGAAGACCAGCGTCATCAGCAGATAGAAACGACCCAACTGAAACAGGAAACGGTTTTGTCTCATGACAATGAAAAAGGGTCGGCTGCCATGCAGACCGACCCGTGCGATACGTCAGACGGATATGCCGAACGGAAGGATCACCTCCCGCAGACATCAGAGGTTTTGCGCAAGCTGATCCAGAATGGCCGGGTTCTCAAGGGTGGACGTATCTTGCGTGATTGCCTCGCCTTTTGCAATTGAGCGCAGCAGACGTCGCATGATCTTGCCCGAACGCGTCTTGGGCAGGTTGTCGCCAAAGCGGATGTCTTTGGGCTTGGCAATCGGTCCGATTTCCTTGCCCACCCAGTTGCGCAAATCGGTGGCGAGTTTCTTTGCCTCGTCGCCCGACGGACGCGCCTGCTTCAGAACCACGAAGGCCACAATGGCCTCACCGGTCATGTCGTCCGGACGCCCCACCACGGCAGCTTCAGCCACCAAGGGGTTGGCGACCAGCGCCGATTCAATCTCCATGGTACCCATGCGGTGACCCGACACGTTCAGCACATCATCGATACGACCCATGATGGTGAAATAGCCTGTTTCCTTGTCGCGGATGGAACCGTCACCGGCCAGGTACAGACGACCGCCTAGTTCTTCAGGGAAATAACTCTTCTTGAAACGCTCCGGATCACCCCAGATGGTACGGATCATCGACGGCCATGGACGCTTGACCACCAGAATACCGCCCTGCCCGTTGGGCAGATCGCCCCCGGTCTCGTCCACGATGGCTGCCATGATACCCGGCAGTGGCAATGTGCAGGAACCCGGTACCAGCGGTGTTGCACCCGGCAACGGGGTGATCATGTGACCACCGGTTTCGGTCTGCCAGAACGTATCAACGATCGGGCAACGCTCACCGCCCACATTTTTGTAGTACCACATCCACGCCTCGGGGTTGATAGGCTCACCCACCGAGCCCAGCAGACGCAGCGAGGACAGGTCGTAAGACTTCGGATGCACGGCTTCATCCGCTTCGGATGCCTTGATGAGCGAACGGATGGCTGTGGGGGCCGTGTAGAAAATGCTGACCTTGTGGCGGGCAATCATGTCCCAGAAACGGCCTGCATTCGGATAGGTAGGCACACCTTCAAACACCACCTGTGTGGCGCCCACCGACAGCGGACCATAGGCGATGT
>SXZD01000157.1 GCA_005788065.1 Burkholderiales bacterium | reverse complement strand
TTCATCAAGCGCAAGGGCGAATTCACGGTCAACATCGCGCTGGTGCGCAACGGCGAAGCGGTGGCAGGTGTTGTGCATGCACCGGCTACCGGCGAGATGTGGATGGGTGCGGTGGGCGTGGGGGCATTCAAGTGCCTTGCAGACGATTTAAGCACGGCTGACGGGCGTAACGATGACGAGGCTAAGTCGCCGGTGAGCAGCCAACAACGAGAACCGTCCGCCGGTCGCCGCGTCCCCTACCCCAGTCGTGTGAGGCTGCAGGCTTTGCATGCGCCTGGCGTGCATGACGCGGCGGGGCTTGTCGTGATGGGTTCGCGGTCGCATGCTGACGATGCGGCGATGAGCGCCTATCTGGCGGACAAGCGTGTGGCACGCTTTGTCGCAGCGGGGAGTTCGCTGAAATTTTGTCGCTTGGCGGAAGGTGTTGCAGATTTGTATCCGCGATTCACGCCCACCATGGAGTGGGATACTGCGGCGGGACATGCGGTGCTGAGCGCGGCGGGAGGCCGTGTCAGTCTGCTGGATGGATCGCAGTTGCTGTATGCGAAGACGCAGTTCCGCAATCCGGAGTTTGTGGCGGTTGCCCAGTAAGGCCACTGCCTAGCGCGGCGGCGTTGCAGTGCTGTGCATCTTGGGTATTCGTCGTTGCTCCGGCGGTTCTCCCGACAAAATTGCGCTCCTCAACGTTGGCATACTTTGAACGCCGTCTACGCGGCGCTTCAACCCTCGCAAATCAGTGATTTGCTCGGGACGTCTGCTGCACGGTCGGGCGCAATTTTTCGGATGCGATCCGGTGGAGTCAACTTCCGAACACCCTTCTGATACAAAGGCACTTGTGTGCGCAGAACTGCGGGCTAGCCTGAGCGACTTTCAGGAGGCTGCCAGGTGGTGGCGATTGTTCGGGCAGTCAGACGCCGAGCCCGACCGACCCCGCACCAGATGACACCGCCGCACTCCTGCGTTCGCATGCGAACGCGAGTGCAAGGGGCCAAGTTGTCGCTTGACGACGACTTGGACGAATCTGGAAGGGTTGAGGTCGGAAATAGCGAGGTGTCGCCCGAGACAGTCGTCACCACTTGGCGGTCTCCCGACGAGCACTACAGGCACTGCGCTATCGCACTCCGGAACATCATCTCGATTTGCGCCAATCGCTGCGGCGTATCACCCTCAAATCGCAAGGTGAGAACCGGCGTTGTATTCGACGCCCTCACCAATCCGAATCCATCCGCAAAGTCTACCCGCAAACCATCGACGCGGCTCACACTCACCGCACCTTCGAATGTCGCAGAGTCTGCCAGACGCTCAACCAGCGCATGCGTCTGTCCTTCCGGCATCTGTACCTGAATTTCCGGCGTTGAAAAAGACTGCGGTAATTCATTGAGAACGGGGCTCGCATCAGCACTGCGCGACAGTATTTCCAACAATCGCACACCGGCGTAAAGCCCATCATCAAACCCGTACCAGCGTTCACCAAAAAAGAAATGCCCGCTCATCTCGCCAGCCAGCGGGGCACCCGTTTCTTTCAACTTCGCTTTCAGCATGGAGTGGCCGGTCTTCCACATCAGTGGCTCACCACCGTGCTCGACAATGAGCGACCCCAACAGGCGCGAGCACTTTACATCAAACAGGATTTTGGCACCCGCATGGCGCATCAGTATATCTTTCGCAAACAGCATCAGAAGCCGGTCGGCATCAATGATGTTGCCGTCTTTTGTCACCACACCCAAACGGTCTGCATCACCGTCAAATGCGAGGCCGATTTCTGCATCACCGCTCGCCAGACAGGTCTGCAAATCCCGCAGATTCTCTGCCCGTGACGGGTCGGGATGATGACTCGGAAAGTTGCCATCCACCTCGCAGAATAGCTCTGTCACCGTGCAGCCCAAAGCGCGAAAGAGATCGCCTGCATAAGCACCGGCCACGCCGTTACCTGCATCAATCGCAATGTGCAACGGCCGGCTCAATCGAACATCCGAAACAATACGTGCACAATACGACGCAAAGATGGCGTGCTGCTTTGCTTGAGAGCGCACATCGGCAGTGGCGTCAGTATCAGTTTGGGTAAAATCCGAAACCGACTGCGAGACGTCGCTCACCGACTTGTCACGGACCTGCATCGGCAGCGATCTGAAATCGTTCCCGCCCTGCATATGCAGCACACGCCTGAGCAGCGCATCATCCATCACCCGTTGCCGTATGCCCTGTATCGCATCGCCATACAGCGTCTCGCCACCGAGCATCAACTTCAATCCGTTATACGCCGGCGGGTTGTGACTTCCGGTTATCTGTATGCCCGTCCCCGTCTGCAACTGATGCGTTGCAAAATACAGCATGGGCGATGTGCATAAACCGATATCGATAAGTTCAACGCCGCCTGCGGACAAGCCGCACATCAGCGCATTTTGCAAACGCTCGCTCGACAGACGCCCATCGCGTCCCACCACCACGGTACGCAAACCGCGTTCGCGCATCAGATCTGCAAATACACAACCGACCGCCATCACGGCTGACTCGGTCAGCGTCTCGTCCACGATGCCGCGAATGTCGTATGCCTTGAAAATACGGGACGTTATCGAAATGCCGTGTTGAGAGTCGCTGATCTGCGATACGGAACGACATTGGTCACCATCGCCGATATGCTTCGTGGAATCTCGCCGGGAGAAGTCGCTCATGTTTTTTCCCGGCGTGGGCGACCTCGCGGACGCGGTATCAGAGGTCGCTCACTGCTTTGCTGAAGATGAGCGACCTGTTGCTCGTCACATACCAGCCAGCCTTTTGAAAGGCCTTCCTGCAAACGCAGCGACGCAGCCTCACCAATACCCTGCTCCGCCAGTTGCCGAAAGGCCATCTGTTGGTCAAACGGCGTATTGCCCAGCGAAAAATACACCGGCAGGTGCGTCAGCAAGCGGTCCTGCGTCACCCCGGTGTGCCCTGCAAAACTGCAAAAGGGATACATGGCTGCGTCCTGCGACACACCCAGACGCACCGGTGCCGCATCCACCCACAGTGCTGCCCGCAGCGACCACAAGCCCGGCTGCACTGCTGTCGACTTGAAACGTGGTTGCCACAAGTGCCCGCCATGACAACGCCACGGCACATATACACGGTTGATACCCTGCACCAGTTTGCCGGCAGCAGCGGCATCGGGAGTCCCCAGCAACAACAAAGCGCCTTTGCTCCACAAGGCATAGGCGTGAATGGCGGTTTGCGTTTCGCGTGCGTGCCATTCCAGCAAAGCGATAAAGCGCAGATAATGGTCGCGCGATTCAAAGGCATTCATGCCCGGCAATGCTTGAAGCAGTACAAGCTGCGGAAACTCCGGCAAAAACAGTCGGGGCTGTCGGGCCATCAGCTCAAGGCCTTACCACTCATCAAAGCCCAGCAGGCGCTGGTGCTCGCGAATGGCGAAGCGGTCTGTCATGCCGGCAATGTAATCGGCCACCGCACGGGCATGATTGTCCATCGCCTTCTGCGCAAACTGCACCGGCAGCAGACGCTTGTCCTGCATGAAAACCCCGAACAGTTCCCGCACCACTTTCTGCGCCTTGAATGTGGTACGCAGCACTGTCGGGTGGCGGTACAGTTCGGTGTGCAAAAACTTTTTCAGTGCAGAATTCAGTTCATGCATGGGTTCGCTGAAAGCCACCAATGGCGGGGCTTGGCGTACATCATCCATGCTGGCGGGCTGGGCTGCATCGATGCGGCGTTGCGTCTCTTCAATCAGGTCAACGATGAGCGCATTCATCAGACGACGCACTGTCTCGTGTATGCAGCGCCGGTCTGACAATCCCGGATACGTCGTTTGCACTTCATCAAAATATTGCTTGAACAAAGGTACCGTGCACGCCTGTTGCAGGTTGATCAGCCCTGAACGCAAGCCATCGTCCATGTCATGGTTGTTATAGGCAATCTGGTCTGCAAGGTTGGCCACCTGCGCTTCCAGCAAAGGCCGCTGACGGCTGAGAAAACGCTGTGCCACATCGCCCAGTTTGCGCGCGTTTTCGGCGGAGCAATGCTTCAGTATGCTTTCGCGCGTCTCGAAACACAGGTTCAGCCCATCGAACCCGGCATAGCGCTCTTCCAGTTCATCGACCACGCGCAGGGACTGCAGATTGTGCTCAAAGCCTCCATGGTCACGCATGCATTCGTTCAGCGTGTCCTGCCCAGCATGTCCAAACGGTGTGTGCCCCAGATCGTGTGCCAGGCACACAGCCTCTGTCAGATCTTCATTGATGCGCAGACGTCGGGCAATCGACCGGGCAATCTGTGCAACCTCAAGACTGTGGGTCAGCCGGGTCCTGTACAGGTCACCTTCGGTGTTGATGAACACCTGCGTTTTGTATTCCAACCGACGAAAGGCCGTGCTGTGGATGATGCGGTCTCGGTCACGCTGATAGTCGCTGCGCCCCACCACCGGCGGTTCCGGATGTCGACGTCCACGCCCCAGTGCAGCGTCTGCCGCATATGCAGCCAGCTCGTAGATGGAACCGCTCTGGCGCACAGTCATGTTCACTCCGCCCCCACCGCTCGCAGTGTTTCAGCCACCACGGCATCGTCGACCTTCGCTGTTTCAGCAGCTCCCAGTCCCTTGAGCAGCACATACTGGATGGCACCACCCGACGCTTTTTTGTCTACCGCCATCAGTTCAAGATAGCGTGCAACGCCCAGCCTGGGAGGAATGACCGGCAAGCGGGCTGCCACCACGGCATCGCGCAGCAGTTGTGCACCCGCTTCATCCAGCCGCCCCAAACGCCGGCACAAGTCAGCCGCCATCAGCATGCCGCAGCCCACAGCCTCACCGTGATACCACGCGCCATAACCCATACCCGCTTCAATTGCATGACCGAAGGTATGGCCGAAATTGAGAATGGCACGCAGACCGCTTTCTCTTTCATCCTTGCCCACCACATCTGCCTTGATTTCACAGGATCGACGCACCGCGCGATCCAGCGCGGATTCATCGCGCGCAAAAATGGCACTCATGTCGGTCATGGTCTGGCGCAGGTAGGCGTCGTCGGCAATCGCACCATGCTTGATGATCTCGGCCAATCCACAGGCCAGTTCACGGTCGGGCAAAGAATCCAGCGTCGCCAGATCTGCCAGCACCAGTTGCGGCTGGTGAAACGCACCGATCATGTTTTTACCCAGCGGATGGTTGATGCCGGTTTTGCCGCCAACCG
>SXZD01000156.1 GCA_005788065.1 Burkholderiales bacterium | reverse complement strand
GACCCGCCAGGGAAATGAAGGTTGTCAGCGCAGCACCCTTGTTGCCTCGCTCTTCTTTTTCGACCTGGACGTACAGTTCCTGGCCTTCGCTCAGCACGTCTTGGACACGGGCCTTGCTGACCTCAACGCCTTGCTTGAAATACTGCCGGGAGACTTCCTTGAAGGGGAGGAAGCCGTGACGATCTTCTCCGTAGTTGACAAAACAGGCTTCCAGACTGGGTTCTATCCGGGTGATGACTGCTTTGTAGATATTGCTTTTCCGCTGTTCCTGTCCTGCGGATTCGATGTCGATGTCGATCAGTTTTTGTCCGTCGACGATGGCAACTCGCAGTTCCTCTGCGTGTGTTGCATTGAAAAGCATGCGCTTCATGCACGATCCCTCGGCCCCGAAGGGCAGTGATGCGGCAGGAACAGAGGCGTTGGACGAAAGGGAACCAGAACAGCGCGGCACACGTGCCTGCTAGAGGAGTACCAACAGAAACAACAACTTAGTTCGACAAACTCGAACCAGTATTGCTGACAACAGCGCGTCTGCCCCGCAATGAAAACGGGAAACAGCACAACGCTCTGGTCTGTTTGACCTGCAATGCGGTCTGTATGGAGCCACAACGGAGATGTCGGGGAGACCAAGCCTGCATGCACTCAAAGTCCTTGCACCGCCGGACCGCACTGGCTAACCACTCAGACCGCATCAAAACGGGACTGACTGACGCCAACTTTCCGTGCCCGGAACTCAAAAACCTGTCGTACTACCCGATACTGTCCGCATTCGGCTGGACATACCGCACTGCCGGGGTACTGCAAAATACATGCTCGAAATCGGGCATGCACCTGTCAATTCGCTGTTCAGACTCCGGGAAAGTAACTCGCCCGTTTGCGCCTGGAAAAGATTTCCTGCCAAATTTACCGTCATCCTGGGCAGACGGCTCGCCCTATCCTTTATCATGGCGTTTTAAACCACGCATGTCCGCTTGTGTTTCTGCCGGGATCCACAGGGTTTTCCTTGTTTTTCCGTGGTGCCATACAGAAACTACATCGATCAGAAGGTCGCTTTGGGTGTCGCAACGATTGCGCCACATCGAGGTGCTCCGGTCGAGAACACTGCGGCACGGTATCTCGATACCGCTTCGCCATTGCCCATTATATGCACAGACCGCCAACAGAAACAAACGAACCGGGCAATCCTGCTGAAAACACGGCAAAAAGCGGTGTATTTGCCCGTGCCGATTCGGTCACATTCTATGAAGTGGGGCCGGAGGATGCGGGACAGCGACTAGACAATTTTCTAGTTCGCATCTGCAAGGGGGTCCCCAAAAGCCACCTCTACCGAATTGTGAGGTCGGGCGAGTTGCGCATCAATAAAGGGCGGGTAGATGTTCATTACCGCCTGCGGGAGGGCGACAGCGTGCGGCTGCCGCCCCTGCGTGTAGCAGCACCCGCCGACGACAAAAAATCTCCTTCTTTTAATATTCCATCAATAGATCTTCAAGTGATTTATGAGGATGAAGGCATGCTGGTTGTCAACAAACCGGCCGGCATTGCAGTTCATGGTGGCTCTGGCGTCAGCCACGGCGTCATCGAACGACTGCGGGCAGCGCGTCAGAGGGCGGGGCACAACATTGCAGGGCTTGAATTGGTACACCGCTTGGACCGGGACACATCCGGCGCGCTGGTGATTGCCAAAAAACGAAGCTATCTCAGAGTCTTGCAGGAACAAATTCGAAACCGTCTATGGATCAAGCGATATTCATGTCTTGTATCAGGAGTATGGCCTAAAGATCTGAAAAAAGTGGAACTTCCATTGATGAAAGTCGATGGACTGCATGGAGAGAAAAAGGTCTACGTACACCCGGATGGTCAAGCTGCAGCCACGCTTTTCCGGATCGAGGGCAGTTGGCAGCACCCCGAACTGGGGGTGGCCAGCCTGCTGGATGCCCGATTGATCACTGGCAGAACCCACCAGATTCGCGTGCACACCTCTGCAAAGGGGCACGGCATTCTCGGCGACGAGCGCTACGGCAACTTCACGTTGAACCGCCAATGGCAGAAACTGGGGTTGAACAGGATGTTCCTGCACGCCCGTCATCTTGAGCTACCCCACCCCGTTTCGGGGGAAACGTTAGTGGTGGAGGCACCGCTTCCTGATATCCTTGCGGATGTTTTACATGGACTGAAGCCGTATGCCCGTTAAGCTGGTTGTTTTTGACTGGGATGGAACCCTGATGGACTCCACAGGCACCATCAGCCGTTGCATCCGCCAGTCCTGCCAGGAGGCCGGACTGCCTGATCCGGGCGCCTCCATTGCCAACTATGTCATCGGTCTTGGGCTTCACGACGCACTGAGACACGCAGCACCGGGGGCCAGCGAAACGCAGGTGGCCCGGCTTGTCGACCGCTACCGACACTACTATCGGATGTGGGGCGACCAGCTCGTGCTGTTCGACGACGCCCGCCCGGTCATCACCCAACTTGAACAGGAAGGGTATTTATTGGCGGTGGCGACCGGCAAGAGCCGCTTGGGATTGGCAACCGCATTTGACCAGACCGGCATCGGGGTTCACTTTTTGACCTCCCGCTGCGCCGACGAATGCAACCCCAAACCCCACCCGCAGATGCTGCACGAAATCATGGAAGAGCTCGGTGTTTCAGCCGAAGAGACTGTGATGATCGGCGACACCACGCATGACATCAACATGGCCAAGGCGGCGGGCAGCCTCTCCATCGGCGTGACCACGGGCGCCCATCCGGTAGACAGCCTGCGCAAGGCAGAGCCCGACCACATCGCACCCAGCCTGGCTGACATGTTGCCCTGGCTCAAGTCGGCCTGAGTCCGACTACACCCACCGGAGATTACGATTGGACACCATCCACACAACTGAGAACACCACGGACGAACCGATTGCGGTTTGCGCCAGCGATGCACTCGCCGAAGGGGGGCAGGGCGTCAGGTTCCGGGTATTGCTGGGGCAGGAAGAGTCTTCTGCGTTTGTCATCAGAGTCAACAATGGCGTGCGCGGCTACGTCAACCGCTGCAGCCATGTACCGGTCGAACTGGACTGGAACTATGCCCAGTTTCTGGATGACAGCGGCCTGCACATTGTTTGCGCCACTCACGGGGCAACCTACGACGGTGAAACAGGCGCCTGCCTGGGTGGCCCCTGCAGCGGCTCGGCCCTGCGGGCTCTTCAGGTCAGCGAGGCCAACGGCGAGGTACTGTGGCAGCCGGACGCGGGCGTGAAGCCCCACCCCGACGGCATAGAAGATTAATTTTTACGATGACTTGTCATGGATAACCTCGAAAACACTTCAAACAGCAGTGCAGGCGGCAAACACTGGGAGCGCGACCTGCTGGAAAAGCTTGCAATGGAAAACCTGCAGGAGGCTCGCAGACGCCGCCGCTGGGGTATTTTTTTCAAACTGATCATCGTGTTGTACATGGGCATCATCATCCTGTCCTCCCCCGAGATCAACACCGCCATGCACAATTCTGCAGCGACAGGTCACACCGCACTGGTCGATCTGGATGGCGTCATTGACACCGAAAGCCCGGCCAATGCAGAGCGCATCAATGCCAGCCTGAAAGCCGCCTTTGAGGATGCCAAGACGGTTGGCATTATCCTGCGTATCAACAGTCCGGGCGGCAGCCCCGTTCAGTCCGGCATCATCTATGATGAGATCCTCCGCCTGCGGGCTTTGCACCCCAAAATCCCGGTTCATGCCGTCATTACCGACATCTGCGCGTCCGGAGGCTACTACGTCGCAGCGGCTACTGACCGCATCTATGTGGACAAGGCCTCGCTGGTGGGGTCCATCGGTGTGCTGATGGACGGTTTCGGATTTGATCAGGTCATCCGCAAGGTAGGCGTCGAACGCCGCCTGCTGACAGCCGGCGAGAACAAGGGTTTTCTCGATCCATTCTCACCCAGCAACCCCAAGCAGGTTGAGCACGCACACAACATGTTGCGCGAGATTCATGAGCAGTTCATCGATGCAGTCAAAAAAGGTCGCGGCGATCGCCTGAAAACCGACACGCCCGGGCTTTTCAGCGGACTGGTTTGGAATGGCTCCCGCAGCGTTGAATTGGGCCTGGCCGACGAACTGGGCAGTACAGAGTACGTTGCCCGTGAGGTATTCAAGGCTGAAGATATCCTTGATTTCACCCAGCGCGAGTCACTGGCAGAACGCCTGGTGAAAAAAGCCGGTGTCAATCTTGGAGAAACGCTGTTCAATGCCATGGCTACGCAGTTTGCGGCACAATTTGGTAGCCAACAGGCTCAGCCAAAGCTGCGCTGAAAGTTAGCACGCCGCCTTCATCAGACGGCCTGCCACAAAAACAGCGTGGCTTGCTTGCCCAGCACCGGCGGCTGCTTTTTCCAGTCGCATACTCTGCGTGTCCGTAAAAACTCAGCGGGCCCCCGCAGTTCACTGGCCACACACAATAGGGTGTCTGGCTTCAGGTTGTCGCACAGTGCCTGAAAAAACGCACTGTTGCGATAGGGCGTCTCGATAGCCATCTGCGTCTGTTTGAGCCGTGCAGACTGTCTTTCACTGTCTTGCAAAAATCGCTGCCGCTGGGCCGTCTCAACCGGGACATACCCGTGAAAAACAAAGGATTGTCCAGACAGCCCGCTACCCATCAGCCCAAGCAGAATGGATGACGCCCCTGGCATGGGACGCACCGGCCACCCCAAGGCATGGGCCTGCGCCACAGCAACAGCGCCGGGATCGGCCACTCCCGGACAACCGGCATCAGACATCACGCCCACAGGACCGTCGGCCTGAGCAAGCCATTCGCGCAGACAGGCGGGTGTACCCAAATCTGCCAAGGCTTGGATATGCAACTCAGCAATGGGGGTCGGATGTCCATACAATTTCAGCCATGCACGTGCCGTTTTGGGTGTTTCTACCAGCCAATGGCGGATGAGGCGGACGCGAAGTAGATCTGCAGGCAAGAGTTCGATAGCTGGCGCCTGCTGCGACAAAGGGGCTGGAACCAGCCACAACTGACCGGGACGCAGGGCGTTTTGTTCATCCGATACGGGAATGGGCTGGTCAGGGGAGTTCATAACCAAACTCGCGCAGGACAGATGACAGGGCGATCAGCGGCAAACCGGGCAGGGCGGTCGGATCGTCACTGCTGATGCCCTCAAGCAGCGTGATGCCCAATGCCTCGCTCTTGGCACTGCCGGCACAGTCGTAGGGCTTTTCCGCCAAAAGATATCGTTCAATCTCGGCATCAGTCAGCATGCGAAATCGCACTGTGGTGGGTATGCAGAACGTACGCTGCAGTGATTCAGAGTGCCTGACCACTGCAACAGCAGAATGAAATACGATGGACCGCCCGCGCATGGCCCGCAACTGTTGCACGGCGGCCTCATGGTGTCCCGGTTTGCTGACTGCCTGACCATCCACAACTGCCACCTGGTCCGACCCGATGACGACAGCGGAAGGATGGATTGCCGCAACAGCAAGCGCCTTGGCCAACGCCAGACGCTCCGATGTCTGCCGAGGCGTCTCGCCGGGCAGCACTGACTCGTCCAGATCAGGAGAAACACACGAAAATTCAAGCCTCAGGCGCGAGAGCAACTCACGGCGATAGGGCGAGGACGACGCGAGGACCAGACCTGCTTGAGAACCGTTTGCAAATGTTTTCGTCATCTTGTTGAAAACTCGAATAAATTATTGTGGTTAAGTTTGCTGGTCAGTGCCAGTTTCATTTTGACAACTTTCGCCAGTCGGGCTATTATGGCGCGCTTTGGTCTTTGCGTGTCAGGCTGCGTTTGCGCATGAGTGAGCGTACTGCGTGTGCGGAAAGTGCGGAAAGCCGCAACGCGCGCAGTAATCCTGATTCGAATTGAGTGCAAGGTACGGCAGAGTCCGTCAGGTCAGACAAACACATGATGCAACCAGAAGATCGGAAGATCGAAAAGACCGGATATGGCGGTGTGCCTGCAGAACTGAAGCCATTTCGGTCGCTGGACGTGTGGGAGTTCTGCCGCCAAGGAAAGTCGTTTGAAGCGACAGTCGACATAGCAGATGCAACACATGTATTTGCCCGTTTGACCCCGGGCAGTCAGGCGCCTGAAGTGAGCCAAGGTTCGGTTGCACCTGGGGATGCGGGCGGCAACGCAGCAACGCGGGTGGAAGACGCGACAACACCGGCGTCCCTATCAGGCAGTCGCTCACAAGACCCGCTGATAAGCTGGAAGTTTGTGGGGTATTGTGACCGAGATGGGCGCTGTTCATTTCAGATGAGGGGTCGGTTCATGGCGTCTCAAGAGTGCTTGCGATGCGGCAAACCAGTACTTCAGGCGCTTGAATTTGACCGCTTGTTGCGCATCTGCAAAAGCGAGCAGGAAGCTGATACGCTTGAGACGGACGAGAATGAAGATGCTGTTGCTGCGCCCGGCAAGATCGACGCGCTGCAGTGGCTGGAAGACGAGATGCTGTTGTGTTTGCCGATGTTTCCGGCCCACGAAGAGTGTGAATCCGGTGTGCAGGCAGTTCCAGCGGAAGCTGACAGTGTCAGCGGGGGTGACCCGGCGAATGAGTCGCACCGCCCCTTTGAGAAACTTGCGGGTTTGCTGAAAGGCAAAAACGGGTAACACGGCAGTTTTTATAGACAGACGCGCACTGACTGAGTTTGCGCAAAACCTGATTTTTACTGGAGTTCATCATGGCTGTTCAACAAAACAAAAAATCGCCTTCCAAGCGCGGCATGCACCGCTCACACAACGCCCTGACAGGTGCGCCTTTGTCCACCACGCCCAACGGTGAGACCCATCTGCGTCACCACATCAGCCCCAACGGCTTCTATCGTGGTCGCAAGGTTCTGAAGACCAAGAACGACGAGTGAAGTGATGCGGGCTGCGGGCCCGCAATACGAATGGCGGTCCCAGGTGGTCTAGCAAGGTCTTGCGCACAGGCACTGGCTCAAGGTACTTAAGCAGCATTTCAGCAGCAGTTCACTCGCAGCTCATACAAGGGCACCTCAGCATGGCCTCACACCCAACGTGCGGGCCAAAAGCGAAAGAGGCTCTCATAACAAGAGGCACAAGGCATGGTGAAGATAGCGATTGATTGCATGGGTGGTGATCACGGGCTCAGCGTGACCATTCCTGCTTGCATGGAATACCTCGAACGGGATCCGGAGGTCAGTCTCATACTGGTCGGCATCGAAGACCAGATCAAGGCAGCTCTCCAGGACCGACCGGACGAACTGGTCAAGCGCACCACCATCCACCATGCCAGCGAAGTGGTCGGCATGGACGAGGCACCTGCACAGGCCCTGCGCGGCAAAAAAGACTCGTCCATCCGGGTTGCCGCCGTTCTGGTCAAAGAGGGGCAGGCTGATGCTGTCGTCAGCGCCGGCAACACCGGTGCGCTCATGGCCATTTCGCGCTACAGACTCAAAACACTCGACGGCATCGATCGGCCTGCCATCGCGTCTGCACTGCCCAATCAAAAAGGTGGTTCAACGCTCATGCTGGACCTCGGTGCCAACGTCGATTGCGCTGCTGAGCACTTGCTGCAGTTTGGTTACATGGGCTCCGCCTTGGTCGCGGCCACAGAAGGCGTCGAAAAACCGACCGTGGGTTTGCTGAACATCGGCGAAGAACTCATCAAGGGCAACGAAACCGTCAAAGCGGCCTCAGAACTGTTGCGAGCCAGTACGCTGAACTTCTTTGGTAACGTCGAGGGTAACGATATTTTCAAGGGCACCACCGATGTGGTGGTCTGTGACGGCTTCGTCGGTAACGTCGCCCTCAAGACGTCGGAAGGCTTGGCCCAAATGCTCGGCGGCGCGATCAAGGACGAGTTTCAGCGCAACCTGCTCACCAAATCCATGGCCGTGCTTTCGCTGCCGGTACTCCTCAAATTCAAGAAGCGGGTAGATCACCGTCGCTACAACGGCGCCGCCTTGCTTGGCCTGAACGGTATTGTCGTCAAGAGCCACGGAGGGGCAGATGCCTACGGCTTTAGCTTCGCCATCAAGCGGGCTCGTGACGCAGCCAAGGCCAAATTGATCGAGCAGATTCGCAATTCGCTGGCATTGCAGCAGCAATTGGCAACAGAGAAGGCGGCCGCAGCGGCGCAGGCGGAGGCCAACAAGGCAGACACAGTCGCCTCTGCCGCTGAAAGTGCACAAACAGGCAGCTTAACCGACAGCGCGTCAGCGCCTCCCGCAGTCTGAACACGGAGCGCCTGCCCTCACAATGAGCGCCAACGCCGTATTTTCGCGTCTTGTCGGAACCGGTTCTGCATTGCCGGGCCGCTGCGTCAGCAATCCGGAACTTCAGCAGTTTCTGGCCGAACGCGGCGTCCTCACCAGTGACGAATGGATACGCGAGCGCACCGGCATCGAACAGCGCTACTTTGCCTCCGGCGATGAGACAACCACCTCACTGGCTCATGCCGCAGCACAGAAAGCGCTTGAAGCCAGTGGCTGGTCACCCTCCGACTGCGACCTCATCATAGTTGCAACTTCCACTGCGGACCAGATTTTTCCGTCCACCGCCTGCATGCTTCAGGGCTTGCTGGGTAATCACGGAGCAGCCTGCTTCGATGTGCAGGCCGTCTGCAGCGGCTTTGTCTATGCCACCAGCATTGCAGATGCCCTTATCCGCGCGGGACAGGCACAAAAGGCGCTGGTGGTGGGCAGTGAGGTGTTCTCGCGGATCATGGACTGGCAGGACAGAACCACCTGTGTACTGTTCGGCGACGGGGCCGGCGCCATCACTCTGCAGGCAAGCGACAGACCCGGCATATTGGCCAGCCGGGTGCATGCCAATGGATCACTTTCGGGCATCCTGTGTGCGTCCGGTCGCGTACAGGGCGGCGAAGTCTGGGGCGACCCCTTCCTGCGCATGGACGGACAGGGTGTGTTCAAACAAGCCGTCTCCGTTCTGGGCCAGAGCGCTGAAGAAGTGCTCCAACTGGCTGGCATGCAGTCTGATCAACTCGACTGGCTGGTGCCGCATCAGGCCAACATCCGTATATTGCAAAGCGTTTCGCGCAAGCTGGGGCTGCCCATGGAGCGGGTGGTGTCCACCGTACAGCAGCATGGAAACACGTCGGCTGCGTCTGTTCCCCTGGCTTTGGACCTCGCCGTTCGCGACGGACGCATCAGCCGTGGACATCATGTGATGCTTCAAGGGGTGGGTGGCGGCTTCACGTGGGGCAGCGTTTTACTGAAAATGATTTAGAATCCGTCCTCGGAATACAAAAATATGACGGTAACAAACGATGTTGATACTCGTAGCCGTCTTTAAACAGATACACCTCAGAAACCAGTCAAAATGAAAAAAGTTGCCTTCCTGTTCCCCGGACAGGGTTCGCAGACAGTCGGCATGCTGGACAACCTCAGCACCTCAGCGCGCTTTGGTGCGTTGGCGCAAGACCTGCTCGCACAGGCCGACAGCGCCTTGGGCGAAGCCCTTTCACAAACCATCGCTGCCGGCCCGGCCGATACGCTGAACTCAACCGTCAACACCCAACCCGCCATGCTGGTGGCCGACTGGATCTGCTATCAAGCCTGGCGCAGTGCCGGTGGCGAAGCCGCCGATGTGGTGGCCGGACATTCGCTGGGTGAATACGCTGCCCTCACCGCCGCCGGTGTTTTCAACTTCGCCGACGCCGTCAAAACTGTCCGTGTCCGTGCGAGTGCCATGCAGACAGCCGTGCCAGCCGGCGAGGGTGGCATGGCGGCCATCCTGGGCCTGGCCGACCAACAGGTGCGCGATGTGTGCGCGCAGGCCAGCGCCAGCGGTGGCGTCGTGGAAGCCGTCAATTACAACGCGCCAAGCCAGGTTGTCATCGCCGGCTCTGCAGCGGCTGTGGAACAGGCGTGCGCCCTGGCCAAAGCAGCCGGCGCCAAGCGTGCATTGCCGTTGCCCGTGTCGGCACCGTTTCATTCGTCCCTGATGAAACCCGCAGCCGAACAGTTGCGGCAGCATCTGGCAACGCTGTCATTGTCCAGCCCGCATACGACCTGCATCAACAACATCGATGTGGCAGACGTCCGCGATGTTGCGGGCATACGCGACGCACTCGTCCGCCAGGCACATGGTCCGGTCCGGTGGGTGGAGACAATCCAGACGCTGGACGCCCTGGGTGTGACGCACTACATCGAATGTGGTCCCGGTAAAGTGCTGGCCGGTCTGGTCAAGCGCGTTTCCGAACGTCCGGTATTCAATATTTTCGACGAAGCCAGTCTCGACCAGACGCTGGCTGCGCTGGCATGAGGACTGCAGGCATGAACACATTTTTCGATCTCTCC
The DNA here is from genome assembly GCA_005788065.1 of Burkholderiales bacterium. GTDB lineage: Bacteria > Pseudomonadota > Gammaproteobacteria > Burkholderiales > Burkholderiaceae_B > SXZD01. The sequence goes on along the minus strand of SXZD01000156.1, from coordinate 237 downwards.
GGTCAGGTTGCACTGATAACAGGTGCATCCCGCGGCATCGGCCGCTCCATTCTCGATGCATTGGCTTCGCACGGTGCCACCGTGGTGGGTACAGCCACCACGGCTGAGGGGGCTGCCGCGCTGGACGCCCACATTCAGGCCAGCGGCTACACGGGCAAGGGTCTGGCCTTCAACGTCAATGATGCCGCCGGTACCGAGTCCCTGTTCGAACAGGTTGCCGGCACGTTCGGGGCTGTC
>SXZD01000155.1 GCA_005788065.1 Burkholderiales bacterium | reverse complement strand
GTGGCCATGATAGGCCCCAGACCCATCGACACCGGGGGGAACTGCCAGAAATCGGGCATGAGCTTGGGGTGTGGATAGGAACTCAACCCCTTGCCGTCGACTTCCTGCCGGAAATTGAGCAACTGCTCTGCGGTCAGGCGACCTTCAAGGAAAGCCCGACCGTAAATGCCGGGGCTGGAGTGGCCCTGAAAATAAATGAGGTCGCCACCGTGCACGCCGTCATCGGCATGCCAGAAATGGTTCATGCCGCAGCCGATCATGGTTGCGAGCGATGCGAAAGAGGAAATGTGTCCGCCGAGGTCGCCACCATCCGCAGGATTCAAGCGATTGGCCTTGACCACCATGGCCATGGCGTTCCAGCGGATGTAGGAACGGATGCGCTCCTCGTACTCGGAATTGCCGGGGTTGTGCACCTCCAGGTGCGTGGGGATGGTGTTGACGTAGGCCGTGTTGGCCGAGAATGGAATGTGGGCACCGCTGCGGCGGGCCTTGTCGATCATGGTTTCAAGCAGAAAGTGTGCGCGCTCGGGACCTTCGCGGTCGATGACTGCCTCAAGTGCGTCCAGCCACTCTTGCGTTTCGATGGAATCGGGATCTGAGCCAGCCGGAAAATCGGGCAACGCTGACATGACAACCTCCTTTTGATTTGACCTGACCGGACTGACCGGGCGATTTCTGGGTTCTCGGGTGCCTGCTCCAGACAATGAGCCTGCAATTAACCGAGGCCATTATGCCACCGGGACATCGAATTTTTCAAATGACGATGTGTAATTTTATAATGCGAAATTTTAGAATGATCATTCCATTTTGGACCTGCTAAAAGACGGGCAGAACCCGAGCTGACATCGCAGATTGGAAGTTTTCAGACATGAGCTGTCCAAATTTCCTTACACTCACAGTATTGAGATGTCTGCACGTCAATACACTTGAATCTCCTGACCCATGTCCGCCGGTTACTGAAGAGGTCCACCGTTCTGTGGGCCACCCCCCTGCTCGGGATGATTTTCTTCATCATCGCAATGGGTGCGTTTCTGTTCGTCATGCACCGGCAAGATGCACAGCAGACACACGACACACTGATACGCGACGTGGAAATGGCCAGACAGACCCTGCGGGTACGATTACAGACAACACAGGATCGCCTGACCCAACTGGCCCGGGATGTCGGGCAGGACACAGTGGATGACACCGGGTTCCTGGACCGCACCCGCGCCCTGCTCGACGATGCGCCCGAGCTTCACCAGATCGGACTGATGGACAAGGAGCGGTTTTCACGCTGGGGGGTCACCCGCAGGGGCACGGCGGACAACGACCTGCACCGGTCAGATGAGCGGATCGAGGATGCGGAAAGTTATTGGGCCTTCATAACGGCAAAGGATTCGGGGCGCCCGGTTTACTCACGCCCGTTCGTAGGACCGGCCTCCGAGATTTATATTGAGCTGCACGCCCCTGTCTACAGCACGCGCGGCAATTTCCAGGGTACGGTGTATGCAGCCATGCCCATCAACAGCCTGCTGTTGGAAGTGCTGCCAAAGACCTTCCAGACGCGCTACCTCTTCAACATCATCGATGGTGGCGGCAACCCGGTAGCCAGCAACGGCGGCCGCAGTCTCGAACGCGCCTTTGACGCCTATGAGGTCGCACTCGACCCGCCGGGACAAGGCCTGCGCATGCGGGCGATTGCCTTGATTACCAATAGCCGCTTGATGCAGAACACGCTGGCGTGGGTGGTGGTGGGCCTGTCCCTGATCGTCATCTGGAGCTTTCTGATGCTGATGCGGCATGCAGCCGCCAGAGCCCGCGCTGAAGCGTCACTGCTGGCCGAGGCAGAGTTTCGCCGCGCGGTTGAAAACTCGGTGAGCACCGGCTTGCAGGTGTTTGACCTGAACGGGCGCATCACGTATGTCAACCCCGCCTTCCTGCGGATGACCGGGCTGTCGGAGAGCGAGCTGGTGGGGCATGGCGCGCCCTTCCCTTACTGGCCCGCCCATCACCGTGAAGAGCAGATGCGCAATCTGGACATGGTGCTGTCGGGCCTGGCACCGGCCAATGGCATCGAACTGAAAATGCAGCGCCGCGATGCCCACCTGTTTGATGCCCGCATGTATGTGTCTCCCCTGATCAACGGGCAGGGTACACAAACGGGCTGGATGACATCGATCACCGACATCACCGAACCGCGCCGCATACGCGAAGAATTGGCTGCCGCGCATGAGCGCTTCACCACAGTGCTGGAGGAAATGGATGCCGCCATTTCCGTGTCAGCACCGACCGGCAAGGGCGTGCGCGACCTGCTGTTTGCCAACCGTCTGCACCGGGACTGGTTTGGGCAATGCCTGACCGACGGCGCATTGGGTGAGGCCGACCTGATCAATGCAACCGGTCCCGGCGTTTTCGAGTGCTATTGGGCCGACCCGCCCCGCTGGTTCGAAGTACGCCGCAGGACGATTACATGGGTGGACGGGCGCTGGGTGTCCATGGATGTGAGCACCGATATCACCGAACGCAAGCAGGCGGCCGAATCGGCCAAAACACAGCAGGAAAAGCTGCAGTTCACCAGCCGTCTGGTGACCATGGGTGAGATGGCCTCGCTGCTGGCCCACGAACTTAACCAGCCGTTAGCGGC
>SXZD01000154.1 GCA_005788065.1 Burkholderiales bacterium | reverse complement strand
TCGACAATGGTTTCGGTGACAACGGAGGTGCCGTCAGCCATGCAATCGACGGCCATCAACTGCGCCTGCATGTCAGTAGCCAGCCCCGGATAGGGCGCCGTGCGGATATTGAACGGCTTGGGACGCTTTTTCATTTTGGCGGTCATGTGGTCGCCGCGACCGCCGATTTTAAGGCCGGATTCCAACAGTTTCTCGACTGTGGCGTCCATGGATGCAACGTCCACGCCGTTCAAGCGGATGTCTCCACCGCAGGCAGCCACGGCACACAGGAATGTACCGGCTTCGATACGGTCAGGCATGACAGAGTGCTGGGTTCCGCGCAGCTTTTCAACGCCGGTGATCTCGAGACGGTCAGTGCCGATACCCTTGATGCGGGCACCCATGGCCACCAACAGGTTGGCCAGATCAACCACCTCGGGCTCGCGTGCGGCGTTTTCGATGATGGTGACACCGTCGGCCAGACAGGCCGCCATCATCAGGTTTTCGGTTCCTGTGACCGTCACCATATCGGTGACGATACGCGCACCCTTCAGGCGCGCCGCTTTGGCATGGATATAGCCCTTCTCGATGCGGATCTCGGCACCCATGGCCTCAAGGCCTTTGATGTGCTGGTCCACAGGCCGCTGGCCGATGGCGCAACCACCGGGCAATGACACCACCGCTTCGCCGTAACGGGCCACCAAGGGGCCCAGCACGAGCACGCTGGCACGCATGGTCTTGACCAGATCGTAGGATGCAATGGGCTCTGCAATCTGCTCTGCGCGCAAGGTCAGCGTGTTGTCGCCCAGCCAGAAACATTGCACACCCATGGATCCGAGCAGCCGCAGGCAGGTGTTGATGTCGCGCAGGCGGGGAACGTTCTTGATGGTCAGCGGCTGGTCTGTGAGCAAGCTGGCACACAGAATGGGCAAAGCAGCGTTCTTGGCACCCGAAATGGTAACGTCGCCCTTCAGGGCGAGACCACCTTCAATCTGAAAAGCGTCCATCAGCGTCTCGACTGTTCTGCCCACTCGGCGGGCGTTAGTGTTTTCATGGACAACGCGTGAATCTCTTCGCGCATGCGGTCGCCCAGTACCGCGTATACCTTCTGGTGACGGGCCACTGAACGCAGACCTTCAAATGCGGATGCGACAATGACGGCTTCAAAATGCTGGCCGTCACCCTGCACCTGCAGGACTTCACAGTCCAGGCCGGCAGCAATGTAGGACTTGACGGTATCGGGGCTCAGCATGATTCAGTACTCTCAGTTCTAAGGTTCTCGCGCGGTTTCGAAGCGGGTTTCGGATTCGGTATCCGGTTCAGTTCCGCAGTTTATAGCCACGAACCAGCAATGCGCAGGTCAAGGTGGCGCTGACCAGCAGGCTGGCGAACGCAACCGCAACGCTGTTTGCAGGCGAAACATCAGATTGTCCGAAAAATCCGTAACGAAATCCATCAATCAGATAAAAAAACGGGTTGAAGTGCGACACTTTTTGCCAGAAACCGGGCAAAGAGGCTGTTGAATAGAACACGCCGGACAAAAAAGTAGCCGGCATGATCAAAAAATTCTGGAAAGCAGCCAGTTGGTCGAATTTTTCAGCCCAGATACCTGCAATCAACCCGAGTGTTCCCAGCAAAGCAGATCCGATGAGCGCAAACACGAGGACCCAGTGCGGGTGTGCAAACGGCAAAGGTGAAAACCACAAGCAGGCCATGAAAACGCCCGCCCCCACCACCAAGCCGCGCAGCATGGCGGCAAGCACATAGGCCGTGAATATTTCGAATGCGGCCAGCGGGGGTAAAAGGATGAACACCAGATTGCCGGTGATCTTGGACTGTATGAGGCTCGACGAGGTGTTGGCAAACGCATTTTGCAGCACGGACATCATCACCAGGCCCGGAATGAGAAAGGCCGTGTAGGTGACGCCCGGATAGGGCTGCACATGCTCCTGCAGCACATGGTCGAAGACCAGCAGATAGAGCACTGACGTCAGGATGGGCGCAGCCACGGTCTGGAAACTGACCTTCCAGAAGCGCAGCACCTCTTTTTTCAGCAGGGTAAACATAGCAATCCGGTTCATGCTGCGGGCCCCGTCGTATTGTGACCATCTGCCTGAACCAACGATACGAAAACGTCTTCGAGGTCAGGTTTGCGGATGTTGATGTCGAGCATCCGCACACCCGACTCGCGGATGCGGGCCAGTACCGGCTCCAGCGAATTGGGGTCGGACAGGCCGATCAGGAACTCGCAGGGGTCGGCAGACGGGAGGGTACCAGGCCAGTCAGCCCACTGCGCGGGCATCGGCCGGTCCGTACGCACGGTCAGCGTTTGTCGTGAATGGCTTGCCAACAGGGCTTCGGTAGTATCCAGGCGGATGAGTCGACCCTGCCGCAGGATGGCAATGCGCTGACACAGGGCTTCGGCCTCCTCCAGATAATGTGTGGTCAGCACAACCGCATGACCCTCACGGTTGAGGCGGGCGATGAATCTCCACAAAATCTGGCGCAACTCGACATCCACGCCGGCGGTCGGCTCGTCCAGAATGATGAGCGGGGGCTTGTGCACCAGTGCCTGAGCCACCAGCACCCTGCGCTTCATGCCACCAGACAACGCACGCATGTTGACATGAGCTTTCTCGGTGAGATTAAGCTCGTGCAGCAGCTCGTCTATCCATGCATCGTTGCGGGTCAAGCCGAAATACCCCGACTGGAACTGCAGGGTTTCGCGCACGGTGAAGAACGGGTCGAATACCAACTCCTGCGGAACCACGCCAAGGCAGGCACGCGCCTGGGACGGCTGGGATCTAACGTCGTAGCCCATGACCTTGACCGATCCGGATGTCGCCCGCGCAAGTCCAGCCACGATGCTGATCAGCGTTGTCTTTCCGGCTCCGTTGGGACCAAGCAGACCGAAGAACTCTCCCGGCTTGACATCAAAGTCAACGCCGTCGAGGGAACGCAGGCTGCCGAAGGACTTGCACAGCCCCCGGACTTCAAGCGCGGCAGCCATGTCAGCTCAGTGCGCCTTGCAGCAGAGTTTCGATGCCGTAGGCTGCGAGCAGACGCTCGAGTGAGGCGGGCGCGTTGACGATTTTAAGCGTCTGGCCGCCTCTGCCCAACGTGCGATGGGCATGCAACAGAAGTGCGATCAGAGACGAATCTGCGTGCGTGACACTAGACAGATCGATGGATGAATCAGCAGGGCGCGATGCGCCGAAGGCAGCATCAACCTCGGCGAACGCGAGGTGCGCCGTGGTCATGGTGATGGTCTGCTGTTGAAGTTTCATGGTGTCTGAGCGGGCATGGAGCCCGAACCTTATTTTGACTTGTCAGCCACTTTGGCCTTTTCGGCCAGCGATGCGATAAGTCCGTCGATACCGGATTTGTTGATTTCCCCGGCAAATTGGGTTTTGTAGGTTTCAACCAGCCACAAACCCGCCACGTTCACATCAAAAATCTTCCATGCGTCGCCGCTTTTCTCCAGACGGTAGTCAAGCTGAATCGGCTCGCCCTTGGGACGCACGATGATGCTCTTGACCACGACGTCAGTCTCGTCCGGCGCAGCCCGCAGCGGTTTGACTTCGATCTTCAGGTCTTTTACCTGGGAAATGGCACCCGAATACGTGCGAACAAGCAGCCCTTTGAACTCTTCAACCAAGCGCTCCTTTTGCTCGGGAGTGGCCTGCCGCCAGTAACGTCCGACAACAAGTGCGGTCATACGCTGCAGGTTGACGGAGGGCAGGATTTTGCTGTCAACGAGTTCTGCGACTTTCTTGGGATCATTGGCCAGCGCCTGACGGTTTTTGCTGACAGTCTCCAGGAGATCTTCCGTGTAGTTTTTGACGAACTGGTCAGCGGTTACGGATTGGGCATGCGCAGCAGTGCCAGCCATGCCGAGGCACAGCAACGCAAGTGCGCAAATCTGCGCAAACCAGCTGCGGATAAAGGCGGTGGACATCACAAAGGGGCTCCGGGAGTCAGATAGATACTCGGTTTGATTCACTTTTGCGGCTCAGGTTCAGCAGACTCGTCGATAAATTTTTCGGGAGGGGGATCGCCGTCATAGACGCGGTTTCGTCTGTTGGCCAGATAAGCATCCCTCACGAATGAATAGGCGTCCAATGCGACACCCTCGACCGAATCGGTCAATTCAAGCAGGTCTGCACGCCGATTGATGATGCGCAGGCCTGCCACACTGTTGCGGGTTGCGGGGTCGTCAATACTGACGGTTGGGTCGAGGTTGATATCCACCAGAAAACCGCCTGCATCCCGAACCGAACTGGGACCGAAAAACGGCAAAACCAGATATGGACCCGCGGGAAGACCCCATCGACCCAGCGTCTGACCAAAATCTTCGTTGTTTTTCCTCAGCCCCATGTCGGTAGCCACATCGAACAACCCCACAACACCAATGGTGGTATTGATGGCAAAACGCCCGAAATCGGATGCTGCCGATGCGGGTTTGCCCTGAAGGAGGTTATTCAGGCCGACGAGTACATCGCCAATGTTGCCGAAAAAATTGGAAACACCCATCCGAACCACTTCCGGAACCACAGCCACATAGGCTCTGGCAGCAGGGCGCACGGCGTAGGTGTCGAGCTGCTGGTTGAAGGCATCGACCGACCGGTTGAACCCTTCGAATGGATCGGCAGGTGACGGCGAACGAACAGTGGAGCAGGCCGTCAACACCACCAGCGTGGCAACCGACAGGTATCGTGAGAAACGAGACAGCATGCTTGCTTTCATATCGGCCTCATTTGCCGTCGGCTGGCGGCGTATCGGCAGCCTTGTTGTAAAGGAACTGGCTGATGAGGTTCTCCAGTACAACGGCTGACTGGGTGGATTTGATGACACTACCCGACTTCAGGACTTCTTCTTCGCCGCCAGGCTCGAAACCCACATACTGCTCACCGAGCAGACCCGATGTGAGGATTTTGGCAGAAGTATCGCGAGGAAACTGATAACTTTCCTCAATATTCATCTGCACCACGGCCTGGAATGTGACCGGATCGAAGCCGATACTACCTACGCGCCCGATCACGACACCCGCACTTTTGACGGGGGCCCGGACTTTCAGACCACCGATGTTGTCGAACTTGGCCTTGACGGCATAGGTACCACCAGTGGAGAAAGACCCGAGGTTTCCAGCCTTCAGGGCCAGAAACAGCAGGGCTGCGAAACCACCGATCATGAACAGCCCGACCCAAAAGTCGATTGCGCGATTTTTTTGCATTTCAGTTTCCACCAAACATGAGCGCTGTAAGCAGGAAGTCCAGCCCCAGAACAGCCAATGACGCCGTCACGACAGTCCGTGTTGTCGCGTGAGCCACACCCTCAGGGGTGGCCTGGCATTCAAAACCCTCGTACAGGGCAATGACGTTGACAGCAATACCGAACACGATGCTCTTGATCACACCATTCATGACGTCAGCCCAGACATCGACGCCGGCCTGCATTTGGGACCAGAAAGCGCCGGAATCAACGCCGATAAGCAAAACACCCACTACATAACCACCGATGACACCGACGGCGCTGAACATGGCAGCCAGTATGGGCAGGGAGATCGCACCTGCCACCATGCGGGGCGCCAGCACCCGCAGCATCGGATTGACAGCCATCATTTCCATGGCCGTGAGTTGCTCGCCCGCTTTCATCAGACCGATTTCAGCCGTCAGGGACGTGCCAGCCCGACCTGCAAACAGCAGGGAAGCCACCACCGGACCGAGCTCCCGCACCAGTGCCAAGGTAACCAGCAAGCCGAGCGCCTGCTCCGAACCATAGCGCTGAAGCGTGTAGTAACCCTGCAGACCCAATACGAACCCCACGAACAGACCCGACACCACGATGATGATGAGCGAGTAGTTACCGATGAAGTGGATCTGCTCCACAATCAGACGCGGCCGGCGCAGTGAGGCTGGCAAGCAACGCAGCAAAGCCACGCAGAAACGGCTGAAATAACCCACGGCTGCGATGACCGACAGCCCCCAGGCGCCCAGCCCTGCAATACGCTGGAACAGTGCGTTCATGACAGGAACTCCTCGGACAGCGAGGGAGCGGGATAATGAAACCGCACCGGCCCCTCCGGCAAACCCTTGATGAACTGCTGGACGTAGGGATCCTGCGACGCTTCGATTTCAGCGGGTGTGCCTGAGGCAGCCAGACGCCCGTTGGCAATGACGATGACATGGTCAGAGATCGCAAATGACTCGTGAATGTCGTGGGTCACCACGATGCTGGTTGCACCCAGTGAATCGTTGAGCTTGCGGATCAGCGTTGCAGTAATACCCAGGGAAATGGGGTCGAGCCCGGCAAACGGCTCGTCGTAGAACACCAGCTCTGGGTCCAGTGCGATGGCCCTGGCCAGAGCCACCCGACGGCTCATGCCACCCGAAATTTCGGACGGGAACAGACGGTGCGCACCCCGCAAACCAACAGCATGCAGTTTCATGAGGACCAAATCGCGGATGGCACTCTCGGGCAGATTGCTGTGCTCGCGCAGGGGAAAGGCGACATTGTCGAAAACAGTCATGTCGGTAAATAGGGCGCCGAACTGAAACAGGACACCGATGCGCTTGCGGAACGCGTACATGTCGGCCGTTGACAGGGCCGGTATGTTTTGGCCCAGCACCTCGAGACCGCCCCGCGTGGGTTTGTACTGACCCGACATGAGACGCAGCAATGTGGTCTTGCCTGATCCGGATCCGCCCATGACGGATACGACCTTGCCTTTGGGGATCTGGATGTCCAGTCCTTCCAGAATGAGGCGATCGCCGTAACCGAAGTCCAGCCCTGATATGCGTGCCGCGTAATCCATGCGCACAGTCCGGTGCAGTGTGAAATGTCGAGAACCCGTGATTGTACCCGTTTACATCGGAATTGCCATGGATACTGGCATTCGGGGGACACCGTCATCCAATGTAAGGAGAGAGTGAACCACCTGTGTGCACTCGAAATAGTGGGTTTTGCACCGTTCGAGACAAGGCTCTAAAGTCCGCCGCTTTCCAAACCCGAAAGCCGCTTGCATGCGTTCGCCGCTGACCGTTTCGTTCGCCATTGCCCTGTTGATGCACCTGGGCGGCTGCGCACTGCCTCCCACCGTCGGCCGACAAGGTGCGGATTTGTCACCTGCGGCAGCAACGTCGCCCGCCTTGCACAGCGAGCCCCTGCCATGGCTGGCTGCGCCGCACGCAGCCGGCCTTGCCGATTTTGCCCCACCGCTGCTGCTGACCAGTGTTGCCGTGACCCAGCTACCCCTTGGACGCCTCCTGCAGGCACTCAGCCAGCAAGAGGGGCTGTCGCATGACATTGACGAATGCGCAGCCATCCCGGTCAGCCTGCATCAGCATTCCAGCGAATTGACCGAGCTGCTTGACCGCATCACCGAATTGACGCGAACCCGCTGGCATCTGCGGCACAACCGTCTGAGCATCCGCTGCGACCAGCCCTTTACCCGCACATACCAGATTGACTACCCCGCCATTGAACGCAGCGGACTGTTTACAGGCGCATCCGGATTACCCGGAGGCAGCGTGCTGCCCGGTGGGGGCATCGGGGCTGGCGGCAGCAACGGCGCCGGACCCACCGGCAGCCAGCAGACCAGCAGCAGGCACCAAAGCCGGTTCTGGGAGTCCGTTTCGCAAACAGTCGAACAGTGGCTTTCGGCCAGCGAAGAACTGAGCGAGCCGACCCGCGTCACCGAGACCGAGCTGACACGCAACGATCAGGGGCAAATCCCAACCGGGCCGGATCGGCGCGGGCGGCATCCACAACCGGCTTCCCCCTCGGTGGCCAGCGTGGCCAGCACCCTGGAGAGCACAGTCAGCAGGACAGTGACCACGCGGGTGGACCAGCGGCGCAATCAGGTCACCGCGCATCCGGAGAGCGGGCTTTTGCACGTGCGCGCCACACTCAGACAGCACCGGCAGTTGGCAGGCATGCTGGCGTCTGTGAGACTGCGCAGCCGCCAGCAGGTTGAAATTGAAGCCTCGCTGCTCGAGATCCGGCTGTCGCAGCAGCATGAACGCGGCATCCGGTGGAATCTGCACAATCTTGCGCTCAATCAGGGATTGCAGTCTGCCACCGGTTCGCCCGGTCTCATTTTCAGCCGATCAGCCAGCGGGGAAGACAGTACCGGGTTGGCGATCCGTTTCCTTGAACAGTTCGGCCTCGTACATGTAGTCTCAAGCCCCCGTGTGGTTGCCATGCACCAGCAGGCTGCATTGCTGCGCATGGTCGAAAACCGCATTTTCTTTACGGTCAGCTCGCAGACGGTGCCCGCTGGACCCAACAGCGCTGCATTTTCCACTTTCAGCACACAGGCACACAGCACACCGGTGGGCTTTGTGATGTCGATACTGCCCAGCATTGACGACAGCGGCGGCATCACTTTGGCCTTGCGGCCCAGTCTGTCGCGGATCATCGGTTTCGTGAACGACCCCAATCCGGGACTGGCCACCGCAGGTGTCAGCAGCCGCATTCCCGAGGTACAGATCCGCGAGATTGAATCTGTGCTGAAACTGCAGGACGGGCAGGTGGCTCTGTTAGGCGGCTTCACTCAGTCAGAGTCGCGAAATGCCACTGCAGGCATTCCGGGCGCATCCGGCATACCGGCCCTGCGCTGGCTGGGCAGCGCGGAAAACAGCGAGGACAGCCACGTAGAACTGGTGGTGCTCATCCGCGCCCGCATCACTCCCAACGGGGGTGCGGCATGATGCGCACATCTGCCAATACAAGGCTGCGCGGCAAGCCCTGCAGATGGGTCGCTGCGTTGATCGCGGCGCTCATGACGCAGTGCTGCGCCACTTCAGACGCATTTGCGGACGGAATGGCTGACAGGTTTTCAACCGGATCAACATCGTGCGCCCTGCGCATACTGGGGGCACTGGCGCAGGCTAACAACCATGGCAAAGCATCGGACAGCGTGCCAAGCAGCGCATCTGCAGACAACCGGACGGTTGACTGCCGCCTGCACCCGTGGGTGCGCCAGCTCGAAAACTGGAATACACAGGGCATGCCGGTCCAATCCGCCATGCAATGGCTGATGGTCAATGAGGAGCCCGCTGGAGCCATCCGCCTGCACCCACAACTCGAAGGCCCCATGGAAGACATCGCGCGCATGAGGGCTGCATTCACGCTGGCTTTGTCCGGCCACATAGCAGACGCTACCCGACTGTGGAACGACCTGTCGATGCGCAGACCCGATTGGGCGGAGGTGTGGTTCAATCTTGGACTGGCTGCATATCAGCGCGGCGAAAAGCGCGCATCCGGCATGTACTTCGTCAAGGCGTCGCACCTATGCCAAATGCGGGGCTGTTCGATTGAGACATCAATCCTGACGAAGTGGACCGACATCGCCGGAGGTGCGCCATGACCTTCTGGAACGTCCACGAACTGTCGCGCCTCAACCTTTTTCTGGGTAAAGCACAACGGGATGGCGTCTCGGACATCCATATCAACCCGGCCGCAGGCCACTACAACATCCGGGTTCGTATCAACGGCGTCATGAACGCCATGCAGCGCGAGACCCCTGAGTCTGGTCGCGCATTGGTACAGCGCATCAAGGCGCAAGCGCAGATGAACCTTGCCGAGACGCGTTGCGCGCAAGACGGGCGCATCGCCGCTCACCCTCCGGATCACCGCGAGGTGAGGGTGGCGTGTCACCCTACCCTGCACGGCGAGAACATTGTCATCCGGCTGTTCGCACCCCAAAGCCTGCGCAAAGTGGAGCAGTTGGGCGTCGGCCCTGAAACCCGACGGCGACTGCTGTGCGGCCTCGAAACAGAAGAGGGACTGATTCTCGTCTGTGGCCCCACCGGGGCCGGAAAGACCAGCACGCTGCACGCGCTGCTGAGCGAAATCGGCAGCGTGGGCTGCAATGTCATGACACTGGAAGATCCGGTTGAGATCGTCATGGCCGGTGCATTGCAGACCGACCTGTCCCAATTGCCCAAAATGGACTTTGCCAACGGACTGCGTTCGCTGTTGCGACAAGACCCGGACATCATTCTGGTCGGAGAGATCCGCGACAGCGATACGGCCCAACTGGCCATCGAAGCGGCCATGACAGGGCACCTCGTGCTCGCATCGCTGCACGCAGCCGACAAGAGCGGCGCAATGGCACGACTGGACATGTTGGGACTGCCGCCATCGCGCGTGACTCCGCACCTGAGAAATCTCATTTGCCAACGTCTGGTTAACTCATCTGCAAGCGGACGCCGGGTGCCGATCATGCAGATCTGGACAGCCGCTACCGACCCACTGGGCACGCTGGTTTGGCAATTTGAAGATTGCCTTACAGAAGCCATCAACAACAGCCTGCTCACTCCGGAGGATCGCCCCTCCTGGATCGCACCTGTTGCCACATTACCTGCCGGGGCCATCGCATGATGATCTACAACATTGCCCCGCGCGTCGCATCAGCGATTGCGAGCCGGCATGCCCGCATCAACGCCAGCAAAGAAGCCGCATTCGTGCAATCTCTTGCAGATCTGCTCGAGGCGGATGTCGACCTGCCATGGGCCTTGCAGACAGTCGGCACGCTGACCAAAGACAGCCTGCTGCGCCAATCGTGTGAGGATCAGGCTCAGGCGTTGATGCAGGGACAAGAATGGACAGACGTACTGGGCGAGAGCATGCGACCGGTCTGGTCAGACACCCTCAAGTCGTGGGCGCGGATCGGTATCAACACGGGCGCTCTGGTGGATTGCCTGCGCTGCTACCACCAACAGTGGTCTGTCGGTCAGGCATTCGCCGCGGCACTTGGCAGAAAACTGTCATATCCGGCCGGGGTTCTGTGCCTCTCGCTGGTACTGACGTGGTTTACAGGCTCACAGTTTCAGCCCGACTCACATCAGACGCTGTGGCTCAGCCTCGCCGTCGGAGGCTGCGCAGCGCTGCTTGCAACCGGAGCTGTGTGGCAATTCCGCAGGCGATATGGCGTTGCAGAAATGCGCTGCTGGAACAACTGTCTGAAAGCCGCTGCCCTGATGATGAAAGCAGGATTTTCCTGGACACGGACGCTGGACACCATCAGCGTTGATTTGCCTGCCCTGTGGGCGGGCAAGCGAACCATCGGCGCCTCGCTTCAGGACTGCGCACAGGCCGTTCGCAACGGCAGGGACATCCACACCGCAGCGGAAGATGCGGACTTGCCCGATTCACTCCTGCGCAGCCTGAAGCTGGCGCAGCTCAGCGGCGACCTGCCCGGCGCGGTGCTTCAAAGTGCCAACCTCTTTGACCTGCGTCGCAAATCACTCGAGCAGCAGATGCTCTCCACACTGCCATCGGCCGCATTAGCGCTGGCCGCTGCGACGCTCGCTGTTCAATACGCGCTTTTCATTCAGCCGCTTTATGCCCAACTCGGCCAACTCTGAGACACGGACCGCTTCATGAAAACGCCCCCAACCGACGCCAGCACCACCGTGGAAAACGCACTGGTAAGCCCTTCTGAGCAACTCACCGTATGGCTCGCTTCGCGGGCGACAGACGGCGAAAAATCATGGGAGATTCAAGCCTATTCGGGGTCAGCCCGACAGCTTCAGCGCAGCTCGGACCCCTTGCTGATACCCATCTCGGCCAACGGGCTGCAACGCCTTTCAAACCGTCTGGCAAACCGCCCCGGCAAGGAAAAGACCGGCAAGACTCTGCTTGCCTTGAAGGTAAAGACGACACGGGACATATGGCCCGATGACAGTCGCGTGCCGAGATGGCAAGTCTGCGCTCCCGGATCCCCGGTTCATAACAGCATTTTGCAGGCAGACCACCGGGACATAGCCGACATGAAACTGCTGAAAAAAGCAGGACTCAAACCCTCGGTGGTCTTTGATATCCATCGTCTGACACAGAGTGCCCGGCGGGCCACCCCATCCGCACTCGAATCGGCAACTGAATCGACACCTGAATCGGCAACCGAGGCACATTCGGAATCCAAGCTCGCGCACCTGCTCTACCTGCCCAAGGGCACCGCCGCACTGTCCGCAGATCGACCGGGCTTGGGCAGCGTGTTTCCGTCCATTCGGGACCTTTTACATGCCATATTGATTGCCGGCATCTGCGCAATCGTCATCCCGACAACACATCAAGCGCCTGCACCGCAAGCCGGAACCACACCCCCCGTCGCTGCATCCATCCAACAATTGCTGGACTTGTGCCGACCGCTTGACGAGGGCCATCTGCCACCAGCGAACACGCCCATTGATTCGGCTATCCAATGAAGATCGGCGACATCAAACACTGGCACCAGGCGCGGCAACGTCTCTTCTGGTTGGGTTGGCCGACAACGCTTATCCGCTTTACCGGCACGTCCCTCCTGCTGTGTGCGAGCGTAGCCGGCGGCCTGCGGCTTGCTGCAGAGCGTGAGGATGACATGCATCCGGCAGAGACAACTGGCTTGAAACAAGCCATCACCGCCTGTCGACAAATGCGAAATGGAGCCGAGCAAGCGCTCGATGCCCATCGGGCTCAGGGCGACGACGAAACCGCTGTGGGGTCGGACCGGCACAACCCCGCTGGCGCCGCAGACAATTGGCTGATGGACAGCAGCGGCAGACGCTGGATATTCGACAAATCCATCGACGCATGGAGGCGCGCACCATGATGCATCCGACGACCCCAGCCTGCTTATTGTCCCAACGTGGCGTGATGCTTCCGATTGCCATGGCGATCTGCACCCTGTTGCTGGCATTTGCATCCTGGTCGTACTGTTCCACGTCCAGCGCACTTGAACAGTCACTCAAACTCGACCGCTCAGCATCGCAGATCTCGTCTCAAGCCCTCATCAAGGGTTTCAGCCGGGCAGAGGAAACTGGCGCTCCGTCATGCCCAGACAGCAATGCCGACGGACTCCCCGATTTTTGTGGATCTGGCATTCAGGCTAGGGCGGCAGGAGATATCGCCCGCTACGTGAAGATTTCAGCAGGTCAGTTGCAACTCGCCCCCGGTCCCGACCAGGGCACCCAGCGAAAGCCGCGCCTGGAAATGGATGCATCCCTGAACACTGGCAACGACCTGAGCACCATGCCTGCCGGCAATCCATCCGGGCTGGCCTGGAAAATTGCACTTCGTTCCGCAGACCGCGGCCATGGCGACGATACTCCCATGCTCGAGAGGGAAACCAGCAAAAATGACGTAAGCGCTGCCGTTCAAAGGCGACTCAAGAGCGCATTCATCGCCCATCTGCAATTATCAGCCAGCAGCCAGCGACAGGCACTGAGTCCCGCATGGGCCTTTGAACAGGGCCTTCACCTGTCTTATCAGAGCGACTCGGCAGGAACACGTTTCACGCCGGTCAACAGCGGCTGCCAATGCGCCTGCACCCGAACACGCTGCAAATGTGCCTGCTTCGAAACCAGTGTCTGGGAATCATCCGGCAACTGTGTCACTGCTGCAGACTCAGGCACCTGCACACAGGCAAAGGATGCAAACGGCTCGCCTGTTTTCCGTTGCACAGCAGCCCCCGGGAAGTATTGCTATCTGGCCGGACAGACATGGTTGGCCAAACGATGGGCGGTCAGTCTTTACACCCCAAAAGCAACCGAAGGGCGTGCGTGCCGACCGGAGGGAAACGACATCTGCCCCCTGCCACCCAAGACGGGCACCCTATGCACCTGCGCGTTTGACTGGCCCAAACCACTGAGCGCAGACCGCCTCTCCAGACTTCGACTGCAATTTGAGTCCGGTCATGCAAGCGCATTCATTACGTTCTGATGCGGGCCGATCGGTCGACGGCTTCTCGCTGCTCGAACTGTCGCTGAGCCTCATGATCATGGCGCTGCTGCTGGCCACACTTCTGCCGTTCCAACGATCGCTGGAAGAGCGCAGGCGCGAATGGTGGGAACAGACCCAGATGGATCAATGGATGAGCCAGATAGAAGGATTCGCACTGACGCATCGCCGCTTGCCCTGTCCCTCAAACGACAGCGAGGGCATTGAACAGCTTGCAGGCAACTACGGGCCTTGCAACACCGATAACGGGCGACTGCCATGGCGCGCAATCGGCTTGGCGCGACCCGGTCGGGTGCCCCTGTATGCCGTCGCCTCTCTCAACACGTTGGGCACACCCTATGCGGGATTGCTGACCACCCGCGACGGTTTCAAGACGGTACCCATCGACCTGCTCAGCGCAGCCATCTTCGCGCCACCTGACACCTCCGGCAGTTCGCCCGGAACACTGCCTGCCCTTCTGATCAGCGACATTCAGGCCGGTGCGGCGGGCACGAACACCATCACTCTCACGGGCATGCCATGTGAAGGGCAACTTTTCCTGACGGTCAGCGCCGTCGCACTTGTATCGAACGATCCCGGCCAGCAGGGGCAGTTCACCGGCAGCAACCGCTGTTACCGCATCCCCCCGCCCGCCGGCAAGGCACGCATGGCGTGGCTGTCCTATGAACGACTGTTCTGGCTCTACATCAGGGCAGGGCTGATCGGCGGCCCCCTGTAGCGGCGCGGGCATCCGTCGCCCGTTTTTTCAGCTTTTTTCAACTCTCAAACAGGAGAACATCATGAAACTTCGTCACTCAAAAGGCTTTTCGCTTATCGAACTGGGTCTTGCGCTTGCCATCATCGCCTTGATCGCCGGCGGGGTGATCAAGGGGCGCGACATGATCGCCAACGCAAGACTGCAGAACATCGCAACGCAGATGGGGCAGGTTGAACTGGCCATCAACAGCTTTGAGTCACGATATGGCGCGCTGCCCGGCGACATGGCCAACGCCAGCGGAGCATTTACAGGCGTTCCTGCGGAGGGCAATGGCAACGGTAATGACCGGATCGACACGGCTGCCGAGGCTGCTCGGGCATTCCAGGAACTGGGTCTTGCGCAATTGATCAACGGACAGTTCGACGGCATTGCACCGGCGACCGGCGCAGCATGCCCCAGCACAACCTGCCCGGCCACCGCGACAGGCGGTCGCTTGCAATTCCTGCTGGACACACCGTCCGGCACGGGCAGCTTCAGAGCTTTGTTGTCGCCGAATGGTCAGTTGGATGTACGTCAATTGGCCGAACTGGACCGCAAACTTGACGATGGCCGCCCATCAACCGGTCGATTCCAGTTGCTGGCAAATGCCCCGGCCACCTGCGCCAGCAACGGTAACTGGAATGTCGGCAATACCGCCGACAACTGCCCTGCAGCGCTTCTGGTTCAATAAGCGATCATCGGCAGGCTGCAAAAAGCGGTAGACCGCACATGCAGTACGTGCAGCCGCTGCATCGGTTCAAAGCAGCGGTTGCGCCATCGCAGAACCGCCGAGCAGCCTATCTTCAGCCCGGGCCAACGGTTCGGGCTGCCCCTTCAGAATCAGCACATCGCCCTCCAACAGGCGCATTTCAAGGCCCGGGTCATCCCCGCGGATGCCACGCCTGCGTATGGCCGAGACGCTCACACCCAGGTCATCGAGCCGCAAATCACCCAGCGTCTGTCCGATGGCATCTGCGCCATTCTGCAGCTCAACCGAATGCAAACGAACCCATTGTGTCTCGGGCGTATCTGCCTCATCGTCTGCACCCCGGAAAATGCCCTTGAATAGGGTGTAGCGGGTTTCCCGGATTGAACGAATCAAGCGGATGACCCGCGACATCGGAATACCCATCAAGATCAAGGCCTGAGAGCCGAGCATCAGGCTGCCCTCATAGATTTCGGACACCACCTCGGTGGCGCCGGCAGCCAACAAAGGCTCTATTTCCTGCTCGTCATGCGTGCGCACCACCACCGGCACATTCAGGGCAAGCTGCTTGAGTGTGGCCAATACGCGCTGCGTGGCTTTGCCATCCGAAAAAGACACCACCACGCAGGCCGCCCTCGCCACACCGGCTGCCACCAGAATTTCTCGACGCCCCGCATCACCGAACACAACCGATTCACCGGCAGCTGTGGCCTCGCGCACCCGTTCAGGATCAAGGTCAAGCGCGACATAGCGCATGCCTTCGCTGGACAACAGACGCCCGAGGTGCTGTCCGCTACGACCGTATCCGCAAATGACCACATGCCGCTGTGCACTCAGTGTCTGTTGGGCCACCTGATGCAGCGACAGCGACTGGGCAAGCCATTCATCCTGCGACAGGCGCAGCACGATACGGTCTGCATTCTGTATGAGCGCCGGTGCAGCCAGCATGGACAAGAGCATGGAGGCACTGATGGTCTGCATCCATTCCACCGGCATCAATGCCAGGGGAGCGGCACTGGCCAGCATGACGAATGCAAATTCACCAGCCTGCGACAGGTACAGACCCGTGCGGATGGCGGGGCCTCTCGCAGAACCGAACATCATGGCCAGCCCTGTGATGAGAGCGGCCTTGAACACGACAGGCAGGGTACTGAGCAAAAGCACCCAATACCAATTTTTGAGCACCACTTCGGGGTTGAGCAACATGCCGGTGGTGATGAAAAAAAGCCCCAACAGGACATCGCGGAAGGCCTTGATGTCCTCTTCCACCTGATGACGATACTCGGTTTCCGCAATCAGCACACCGGCAAGAAACGCACCCAATGCGAGCGACAGTCCTGCAACCTCTGTCACCCATGCCAAGCCCAGCGTCAACAGCAGCACGTTTAGCACAAACACTTCCTGCGATTTGCTGCGCGCCACAAAATTCATCCACCGAATCATCAGACGCTGACCAAAGACCAGCATCAGCCCCAGCACCATCGCGGCCTTCACCAGCGCCATTCCCAGTTCCCACGTCATGTCTGCGGGCTTGTCTGCCAGCGCCGGAATGATGATCAGCAGGGGAACCACCGCAAGATCCTGAAACAGCAGTATGCCTAGCACCAAACGCCCATGCATCGACTCGAGTTCGAGACGCTCGGCCATCATTTTCACCACGATGGCCGTGGACGACATGGCCAGCGCCCCCGCCAGCACGAACAGTGCCTTATAGGAGACAGAGTAGTAAAAATTCACCAGAAAGCCGAAAAACAGGACGCCGCCGATGGTGACCATGACCTGAGCCAGCCCCAGGCCAAACACCACCCTGCGCATGGCATGCAGCTTTGACAGGCTGAATTCAAGCCCGATGGAGAACATGAGGAACACAATGCCGAATTCGGCCAGATGCCTCGTGCCGTCCATATCCGGCACAAGACCCGCCGCATTGGGGCCCACCAATACGCCGGCCACCAGATAACCCAGCATGGGCGGCAGGCGCAGTCGCTTGAACAGACTGACCGCCAAAACAGACACCAGCAGCAGGATGAGGGTCAGTTCTAAGGCACCGGGCACGGTATATGCTTCTCCGGGGTGTGGTTGGGACGCTTGCTTTGTTATACTGGGTCATTATGACAGCAACTTTGAGCGCCTGAGGACATACCTGCATGAGCGATTCAACCGAGCATCCCCATCTGACGATTGCGCGAGAAGTGCTGGGCATCGAGGCACGTGCGCTTGATTCGGCCGCGGCCCGGCTGGGACCCGCTTTTGAGGCCGCCGTCGAAACCCTCCTGGCCTGCAAGGGTCGGGTTATCCTCATGGGTCTGGGCAAATCGGGGCTGATAGCCCGCAAGATTGCAGCCACACTGGCCAGTACCGGCACTCCGGCGTTTTTCGTGCACGCTGCGGAGGCGGCGCACGGTGACCTGGGCATGATCACCGACGAGGACGTCGTTATCGCCCTGTCCAACTCAGGCGAGACCGGCGAAGTCATCTCCATCTTGCCAGCCATGCGTCGCAAGGGCGCGCGCCTGATTGCACTGACCGGCAAACTCGACAGCACACTCGCACGCGATGCGGACATCGTGCTGGATGGTTCCATCGAAAAAGAAGCCTGTCCCATGAACTTGGCACCCACCGCCAGTACCACCGTTGCACTGGCCCTGGGCGATGCCATGGCTGTTGCGCTGCTGGAAGCGCGCGGGTTTTCCAAGGACGACTTTGCGCTTTCTCACCCCGGTGGCTCGCTGGGCCGGCGTCTGCTGACGCATGTTGCCGATGTCATGCGACAGGGCGACGAGGTGCCCCGTATTGCACCGGACTGCAGCGTGGGAGACGCCGTGCTCGAAATCACCCGCAAACGTCTGGGCATGACCACTGTCATTGATGCAGACGGCAAACTCATGGGTATTTTCACCGACGGCGACCTGCGCCGCATGATCGAGTCCGGTCAGGACTGGCGCCACCTGAAGGTCGCGGACGTCATGACGCGCAAACCCCGCACCATCGCAGCCCACCGCCTTGCGGCAGAGGCCGTGCACATCATGGAATCAGCCCACATCAACCAGCTCGCTGTTGTCGATGCCAACCACAAGGTCGTCGGTGCACTGAACATGCACGACCTGTTTGCAGCCAAGGTGGTCTGAAACATGGACACCATCGAACAGCGCGCAGCCCGAATCGAGCTCATCGGTTTCGACGTCGACGGCACACTGACCGATGGCGGCCTGTATTTTGGCGACAACGGCGAAGTGATGAAGCGGTTCTCCGTCTTTGACGGACATGGACTGCGACGCCTCATCCAGTCCGGCATCACGGTGGCCTGGATCACCGCACGAAGCAGCAGGATTGTCGAGACACGGGCCAGGGATTTAGGCATCGAACACGTGATGCAGGGTGTCAAGGACAAGCGTACCGCCATGGATGGCTTGCGCAGTCAATTGTCGCTGCAATGGACACAATGCGCATTTTTCGGTGATGACTGGCCCGACTTTCCGGTGCTGCGTGAGGTCGGCTTTGCCGCCACCACCGCCACCGCACCCCTGCAGATGCGGGCGCAGGCCCACTGGATCGCAACCCGCGGAGCCGGGCACGGCGCTGCCCGCGACCTGTGCGATTTCATTGCGGACCACCACCCGCGCGGAAAGCCGGCATGGCAGCCCTGATTGCCGGACTCCTGTCCGCATGGTCTTATGTCATGCGCGCAGCGCCCATCCTGTTGGCTGTACTGCTCGCAGTGGCCAGTTATTTCACAGCCCTACGCGCAGGTATCCGGCTATGGGACGACAGCCCGGCTGGCAGCCCGAACACGCCTGATTATTTTGTTGAAGGATTCACCTGGCTGCGGGTCAAATCCGCGACGGGCAGCCGTACTGAAATGACAGGAAAACTGCTCACTCACATCCCGTCCAGCGACACACTGACCCTCACACCCCTGCAGGCCATGCGCCAGTCAATCGGCTCGCCACCACTGCGGGTGTGGGCACAGAATGCGGTCATGAACAACATGACCGGCGAAATACAGCTGAAAGACGAGGTAAGGGTCAACCGTCAGGCCAGTGCGACGACTGCCGCCCTCAACTTGTCCGCCCCGCGCATGATGCTGGAGACCGACTCCGAAGTTCTTCATGCCTACGAATCTGTCACGCTCAGGCGTGGAGATCAGGAACTGAAGACTTCTCGATTGACATTCAACAACCTGACCGGACAGGTGACGGCAGAACAGCGTGTGTTTCTGTTTCTTCCTCCGGCTCAGAAACAGGACACCCGATGAACCGTCCCACACCCGGCAGCCACCGGCTTACCGCCGCCTGCATCTTTATCTGGCTGACACTGGCCACATTCGGTGCGCATGCAGCCAAAGAAGATCAGGCTTCCCCCACCACCATCGAATCCGACGGCATGACCTACGATGAGCTCAAACAGATCAACGTTTTCACGGGCAATGTACGTCTGAACCGCGGCTCGCTGGCCCTGCGGGGCGACCGACTGACCCTGCGTCAAACGCCGGAGGGTTTTCAGGTCGGGTTGGTAGAAGGCAAACCCGCGACATTCCGGCAGCGCCGTGACGGTCCGGGCGACCCGTTTGTCGAAGGGGAAGCTGACCGGATCGACTATGACGGCAAGACCGAAATCGTCATCTTGACCCGCAATGCGGAGCTGCGAAAGCTCGAAGGCTCCAAGGTCATGAATGAAGTCAAGGGCAACACGATCACGTACAACCAGCGTACCGAATTCTTCACCGTCAATGGCAGCCCGGCCGAAAGCAAAGGCGCTGCGCAAGGGCGCGTGAGAGTCATCATCCAGCCCAAGGAAAATCAGGGCAAACCATGAGCGATTTGGCACAGACATCCCTCACGGGGCAAGCGCGCCTGCAGGCCAACGGGCTCAACAAATCTTACGGCGCCCGCAAGATCATCGAATCGGTCTCCCTGCATGTGGACACTGGGGAGGTTGTCGGACTGCTCGGGCCCAATGGCGCCGGAAAGACCACCTGCTTTTACATGATTGTGGGCTTGGTTCCCGCCGACAAGGGTGAAATCTCGATGGGTGGGCACGACGTCACCCATGCCCCTATCCATCAGCGCGCCCGCAACGGCCTGTCCTATCTGCCCCAGGAAGCGTCAATCTTCCGCCGCCTGTCGGTTGAGGACAATATCCGCGCTGTTCTTGAAATCGGCCCGGCAGACCCCAAGCGCAGCATCGAACAGCGGCTCGAGAGCCTGATGGACGAGTTGCAGATCTCACACCTGCGAAGTTCCGCCGCCGCAGCACTGTCAGGCGGCGAGCGCAGACGGCTTGAAATTGCGCGTGCGCTTGCCACCGAACCCAAATTCGTCCTG
>SXZD01000153.1 GCA_005788065.1 Burkholderiales bacterium | reverse complement strand
TATCGAAGGCAAAACAGCGGTCCTTGCCTACGTAGTAATAACTCGCCGTGTGTCCCATCTCCACCGTGCCGTTCTGTACGGCATCGAGCACCTGCAGACCCGGAACAATCTCCCCGGCGGCAAACACCCGCAGGTCAAAGCGACCGTCGGTCAGTGCGCGCAAACGGTTGGAGAGTATTTCGGAGGCGCCGTAGATGATGTCGAGCGTCTTGGGAAAACTGGAAGCAACACGCCATTTGATATTGGGGAGATTGTCAGCGGCCACCGCATTGCTGATTGAACTGCCAATGCTGCCACCCACTCCCAAAGCCGATAGTCCCGCGGCGCGTCCCAAAAAATCCCGTCTGCTCATGTGTTTCTTGCCCCCGATAACCTTTAACTGGTCTATATCCTGTCCTGCCCTAAGAGTCCGATTGTCCCACCTGGGACAACCTCATCCCGTCACTCGTCACTGCCTGCGCCACTGGCCACCGTCATGCCTTCGATGATAAGGCTGCCGGTGACCTTGGTGCCCCGCTGCAATTCATCCGCACCCACTGCCACGATGTTGCGCAGCATGTCCTTCACGTTACCCGCAATGGTGATTTCTTCTACCGGGTAAGCAATTTCACCGTTTTCAACCCAATACCCGAAAGCGCCACGAGAATAATCGCCGGTCACGTAGTTAACGCCCTGCCCCATCAACTCAGTCACCAACAGGCCACGCCCCATCTTGCGCAGCATGGCGGCAAGATCATCACTTTTTTTCGTGTGACGGCTGGTCAGACGCAGGTTGTGCGATCCGCCGGCATTGCCGGTGGTTTTCATGCCCAGCTTGCGGGCAGAATAGGTGGACAGGAAATAGCCCTGCAACACACCACCACTGACCACATCACGCACCTGCGTGCGCACACCCTCTTCGTCAAACGGAGAAGACCCCATGCCACGCACGATGAACGGATCTTCATGCACGTCGATATGGTCGGCAAAGACCTGTTTGCCCAGGCTGTCGAGCAGGAAACTGGACTTGCGGTACAAAGCCCCGCCGGACACAGCCTGCACGAAGGACCCCAGAATGCCCGCGGCCAGGGGCGCTTCGAACATGACAGGGCACTGCTGGGTGGGGACAGAGCGGGCATTCAGGCGCGCCAGAGCCCGGCGCGCGGCATACTCGCCCACCGCCTTGGGATCCGCAAGGTCGCGTGACCGCCGAGCGGTGGAATACCAATAATCGCGCTGCATGGTGGATGCATCACCCTTGCGCAACTGGGCGATGGGTGACACCGAGAACGAGTGACGGCTGTAGGGGTAGCCCCCCACGAAGCCGAGCGAATTGCCGGCCATGAAATGCCCTGCTTCTGTCGATACGCCCGCGCCATCAGAGTTGCGGATGTGCGGGTCGAATTTCAGTGCTGCGCGCTCGGCCTTCAACGCCATCTCGACTGCTTGGTCGGCGCTTAGCTTCCAGGGATGGTAGAGCTTCAGGTCATGTTCGCCGGCATACAGGGTGTCCGCATCGGGCAAACCTGCCATGGCGTCTTCCGCCGTGAAGGAGGCAATATCCAAGGCGGCCTTGACGGTCTGCGCGATGGCACTTTCAGAAAAATCGGACGACGCCGCATGTCCGCGCCTCTGGCCTTTGTAAACGGTCACACCGAACGATTTGTCGCGGGTGTTTTCGATGGTCTCAACTTCGCCGCAGCGCACACTGACTGACAGGCCCACGCTTTCGGACACGTCGGCGGCGGCCCCGGTGGCGCCCATGCGCAAAGACTGGTCCAGTGCGAACTGAACCAGGTGGCGAAACTGCTCGGGCGTGTAGGCAAAGGTCATGTCGTCGTCACATCTGAACGGGATAAACCCGTAATATACAGCCCATGAGAAAACCTGCACCAATCCGCCCCGCCAGCGACACCACACAGGACGCCGAAGGCCCCAGCAAATCGGAACTCAAGCGCCAGTCCACTGCCCTGCAAAAAATAGGTCAGACACTGGTGGACATGCCATTTGACAAGGTCAAGCGATCACCGGCCAGCCCCGAACTGCTCGACGCCATCCGCGAATGCCAACGCATCCGCAGCCATGAAGGCCGCCGTCGACAGTTGCAATACATCGGCAAGCTGATGCGCGACGAAGACGGCGATACCCTGTCCAAATGGATCAATGGGGAAACACTGGACCAGCGACTGGAAGTCACCCGCATGCACGCGGCCGAGGCTTGGCGCGACCGTCTGCTGGCAGAACCCAATCTGCTGGCCGAGTTCATCCGCCACTACCCCGAAGCGCTGGACGCAGACCTGCACACCCTCATCCGCAACGCCCGGACCGAAAAAGAACGCAACAAGCCACCCAAGTCAGCCCGCGAGCTCTATCAGATCATCAAGGCACTGGTTACCAAAAGCCTGCCAGCAACCGAACCGCACGACAACCCTGCCGATGAGGCGGACGATCGCCGCTCAGGATCTGCTGCAT
Source organism: Burkholderiales bacterium (assembly GCA_005788065.1). Lineage (GTDB taxonomy): Bacteria > Pseudomonadota > Gammaproteobacteria > Burkholderiales > Burkholderiaceae_B > SXZD01. Next base: position 243 of record SXZD01000153.1, on the reverse strand, counting down.
CAGAGTACGACGATGGCGACGAACCCAGCGATTGAAGCGAACACCCAACATCATGCAGAGAACAGACAGATGAGCAACCACATCGCCCGCATCGGACTGTTGTCGGTCAGTGACCGCGCCAGCGCCGGCGTCTATGAGGACAAAGGCATCCCGGCGTTGCGCGACTGGCTGAGTGCGACACTGACATCGCCTTTTGAGGTAATTGCCCGAGTCATACCGGACGAACAGGCCCTGATCGAACAC
>SXZD01000152.1 GCA_005788065.1 Burkholderiales bacterium | reverse complement strand
AGCCCAATACAAAAATGATGACCTGCGACAACAACAGGAACTGAACCTTCGTAAGACCCAGCGACAGCACCCACTGCTCAATGAGTTCCTGCCCGCCCAGCAATGCAAACGCTGCCGAGAAGATGGAAGAACCCACAAACAGCCAGCACACCATGGCACTGGTTTTTGCCGTCAAAAACGCTGATTCCTGTACAACGCCAAGATTCAATTGCTTGTACAGGGCAGCCAGAATGAAGCCGCCTCCCGCACCGACAGCAGCCGCTTCGGTCGGCGTTGCCAAACCAAAAACGATGCAGCCCAGCACCGCCAGAATCAGGAAGGCCAGCGGGAAGAAGGAGGCCAACAGCATCTTGAAAATCTCAAAACGCTGGAAGGTGAACTTCGCATAGAAGCCGAGCAACAGCACTGCAGCGATGCCCCAGCCGATGAGGAAGTTCTGCGATACAGCGCGCGGTTCACCCTGCCCTGCCGGTACGGGACCACCGGCTGACGGGGGCTCGGACAAAGAGCCCTGCGCCGGTGCGGCACCCGGGGGTTCCTGCAGACCGGATACAGCGCCGGGAGGCTCTTTCAGGGAAGAATCGGCACCCGGAGGCTCTCGCAAGCCCGAGACCGTTCCGGGAGGCTCCTGCAATGCACCGGGCGGCACACTCAATGCACCCGGAGGCTCCTGCAAACCGCCAGCACCCGGAGGCTCCTGAAGACCTGTGGCACCCGGGGGCTCTTGCAAGCCGCCTGGCTCTGCAAGCTTCTGCCCTGCGTCCAGAGAGTCGAATGCCTGAATCTCTGGCGGAATTTCATCTACCGGCAGTGGTTCGGTAACAGACTTGTAGCTAAGCGCAAAAATCAACAGAAAAGCAGTCAACGGAATGGCGGCAATCAGAAACTGACCGAATACCTGACCCGTGCTGTGACGGCTGTTGTAGCGGCCCTTCAGTGCGCCAAGCAGAGCGGGAAACACTTTGGCCTGTGTCTGCATGGCAATTTCTGCAATCACCGGGGTCAACGCCACTTTACGGTCCTCTTCGGACAGGGGTGGCGCGCACTTGGGATTGATTTTGGCGCGGATGATAACGTAGGCGATGTACAACACGGCCAACATGATGCCGGGGAAAAAAGCCCCTGCGTACAGCTTTACAACGGACACACCGGCTGTTGCACCATAAACGATCAACATCACCGACGGCGGAATGAGAATACCCAGACAGCCGCCAGCGGTAATCGCACCCGCAGCCATCTTGGTGTCGTAACCGGCTTTCATCATCGACGGCATGGCCAACAGACCCATCAGCGTGACCACTGCACCCACGATACCGGTGGCCGTTGCAAAAATGGCGCAAGTAACCAACGTAGCCACGGCCAGTGCAGCAGGCACGCGGGCGAGCGACAGATGCAGACTCTTGAAGAGTTTTTCGATCAAGTTGGCACGCTCGACCAGATAGCCCATGAACACAAACAAGGGTATGGAGATGAGAACGTCGTTGGTCATCACCTTGTACGTGGATTGCACCATGAGGTTCAAGGTCTTGTTGACGTCATGCTCATAGGCCAGAAAGGTAAAGATGACCCCCATGCCCATCAACGTGAACGCAGTAGGAAATCCCAGCATGATGGCAACCACCACCAGAGACAGCATCAGAAGGCCCAAATGCCCGTTGCTCATATTCCACGGGGCGGGCATGAAGATCGCAATCGACAACAGGATGAGCGCTATCAGCGACATCCCGAAATACAGTTCTTTTTTCATTTTTTGATATCCTCGTGGCCGACCATGGCCTTGAGTTTTTCCACGTCCACTTCTTCCACATCCTCTTCACGCGATGGCCAGTCACCCTCTATCAGGCACACGACACAGCGGATGATCTCCACAAATCCCTGCAAGAGAAGCAGTCCACCAGCAATCGGAATGATGGTCTTGAAGTGATAAATCGGCGGCCCGTCCGCCGTCACGGACGAATGCTCCTTGATGACCCATGACTCGCTGGCAAATGTGTAACCGGCATATGCCAAGGCAACCACGCCAGGTAAGAAGAAAACGATGTACAGAATGAGGTCAAAAAACGCCTGCGTCCTGGGCTCGAAAAATCCATAAAGGATGTCGCCACGGACATGACCGTTTTTTGACAGCGTGTAGGCACCAGCCATCATGAACAACGTACCGTACATCATGTAGGTCGCATCAAACACCCACGCGTTGGGGCGATTGAGCAGGTAACGGGAACCCACTTCGAACACGATGACGATGGTCAAGACAACAATGAGCCACGCAAACACCTTGCCCACGAAAGTGGAAATCTTGTCGACAGTCAGCAGAAGCTGTTGCATAGGGCAAACCCTGAGTAAAAGATACATCCAAAACGAAACAGCGTGGCACCTGGCCACGCTGTTTGCTTGTGTTACCGGCGAACCGGCATCAACATACACTTACTTTTTGGCAGCGAACGCATCGGCGTAGGCCATTTTGTAGTCGACCAACGTGTCGTTTTGCCACTTGCATGAACGGCGGGCAAATTCGCGCATCGAATCGAGCACTTTCTTGAATGCCGGGTTTTCTGCAGCCTTGGCTTCGGTCACTTCGTTCCATGCCTTCAACTGGGCCTTCAGCACTGCGTCAGGTGTCTTATAGAACTTGACGTTTTGCTTGGCCTGCATCTCGGCGTAGTCGGTCGAGTAGCGATCAATGGCCTTCCAGCTCATGTCGGCAGATGAAGACTCCACTGCGTACTTGATGATGGCCTTCAGTTCTGCTGGCAGCGATTCGTACTTTTTCTTGTTGAACAGAATTTCAAACTGCTCGGATGCCTGGTGGAAGCTTTGCAGCATGCAAACCTTGGACACGTCAGGGAAGCCCAGCAGACGGTCGGAAGACGCGTTGTTGAATTCGGCAGCATCCAGCAGACCACGGTCCATGGCCGGAACAATTTCACCGCCGGGCAGCGCATTGACCGAGGCGCCCATCTTGGTGAAGATGTCAATGGACAGACCCACGGTGCGGTACTTCAGACCCTTGAGGTCTTCCGGCTTGACAATGGGCTTTTTGAACCAGCCCAGTGGCTGGGTGGGCATGGGACCGGTCAGGAAAGACTCAACTTCAAGATTGAGGCTGCCATAGATCTCGTCCAGCAGCTTTTTGCCGCCGCCGTAGTAGTGCCATGCCAGCACCATGTTTGCGTCCATACCGAAAGCAGGACCGGAACCCCACAGGGCCACAGCCGAGTTTTTGCCGTACCAGTAAGCCACCACGCCATGGCCACCATCCAGCGTGCCCTTGCTGACCGCGTCGAGCAGGTCGAATGCCTTGACCACAGAACCCGCGGGCAACACTTCGATCTTGAGTCGGCCCCCGGACATTTCATTGACACGCTTGGCAAAGTCGTTGGCATATTCGTGGAAGATGTCCTTGGAAGGCCATGTACTTTGGAAACGCAGGGACACCGTGTCCGCCTTGGCAATCATGGGAAAGCCAAGTGCGCCAACGCCTGCTGCCGCAGCGGCCGTGCCGCTGCCGGACAGAAACTCGCGGCGGGACTTGTTGTCTGGGGTCATTTGACTCATGAAGGGACTCCTCTCTCATTATTTGAATGTCACATCTCCCGATCAAGCGGGATGACGCATTGTGTACCAATGTTTTGCCAGCGTGTATCAGACCGCATCGGGAAAAACCCTTAAACCCCGGGTAAGTCCGTGTGCAACAGCAAGACATCCGGATTGAATGCAAAATCCCTACATAAATCAGCAGGTAACAAAGCATTCCTCATACCGGGATGCAACCAAAAATGACAAAACAGTCATAAAGCAGAAATCAGCGGGCGATAAACTGAACACTGGCGATGCCAGGTCGCACCAAGACCCGATTGACGGGACATCACTGCGGGCGATTGCGCAAACGCGCATGGATAAAAAGCAGGACGCAAGTAGAACACAAGCAGGAGACAAGCAGCATGTCAGCACCACGTCGCAAACGTACCCGATTCCAGCAAGCGCGGGGCACTTCACGAAGACAATTCCTCAAGGGGCTGGGTGCCGGCGGCATCAGCATGGGCGTACTGCATGGTTGCGGATCCGAGGCTGACACTGTCAGCGCCGCATCGGGGAGCGGCAATTCAGTCAGCCCCAGCAGTACCAATGGCAACGTGGCCAACGGCGCACCGGTGAGCAGTTGCAGCGCCGGACCCAGCCCGGGCACCGATAGCGCCAACGGCGTTTTCCAGCACGGCGTTGCCACTGGCGACCCGACCCCCACCAGCGTCATTTTCTGGACAGCAATATCGAATGCCACCCGTGACACGGATGTGACGCTGGAGATCTTCAGGGATGAGGCACTGACCCGACTGGAGCGACGCTTGTGCACCAAAGCCACCCTGAGCCGGGCCTACACGGTCAAGATCGACGTCACCGGTCTGCAAAGCGACACCACGTATTACTACCGCTTCATCAGTGGCGCGGTCTCGTCTGCCATCGGCAGAACCAAAACAACCCCTGCCAGCGACACCCGGACCATTAAATTAGGTGTCGTGAGCTGCTCAAGCTACGCACATGGCTTTTTCAATGCCTACATGCAGTTGAGCAAACGGACTGAGCTGGATGCGATTGTCCATCTGGGCGATTACATCTATGAATATGGCAACGGCGAGTACGGTGACGTACGAAATTACGAACCGCCGGGTGAAATCTTCACGCTGGAGCACTATCGAACGCGTCATGCCTACTACAAACGTACCGACCCCGACCTGAAAGAGCTGCACCGTCTCTTTCCATTCATCACCATCTGGGACGACCACGAATCGACCGACAACAGTTACCGCGACGCCGCCAACAACCACACCGAAGGCACTGAAGGTAACTGGATACAGCGCAAAGGATTCGCCCAGAAAGCATACGACGAGTGGATGCCAATCCGCCTGCCTGAGCCCGGCAATCCCAACCGTATCTGGCGTCGCCTGAAATTCGGCGATCTGATCGACATGTTCCTGCTCGATACCCGTCTGTTTGACCGCGACGTACCAGCGGGTGCCCCCATCAATCCGGCCAGCGATCCTTTCCTGGATGAGAACCGAAAACTGATCGGCCCCACGCAGATGAACTGGCTGCTCAATGGATTGCAGTCATCCACGGCGAAGTGGAAACTGATGGGCAGTCAGGTGGTGTTTCATCAGTGGAGCGTTCGTCCCGGGATAGACGGGAACATACCCGCAGATTTGCGCCCGTTGGTTGGACCAACCGGACTGAACGGCGATTCATGGGATGGATACATTGCCGAGCGCAAGAAGATTACAGCCGTCCTGCGCGGTGATGGTGGCAAACCGCCTGTCAAGAATGTGGTGGTGCTGACCGGCGATGTTCACAGCAGTTGGGTGGCAGACATCACGGATGACCCGAACAACCCCAGTGTATACAACCCGCTGACCGGCGAAGGCTCGCTGGCCACTGAATTTGTAGGCCCGTCGGTTACGTCGCCCGGTCTTCCGATTCCGGATGCCGCGGTGAATCTGTTCCGCACCTTCAACCCGCACATCAAATACATCAACATGAGCCAGAAAGGCTACATGCTGCTGACCGTTGCCGCCGACAAGGTCGTTTGCCAATACTGGTATGTCAGCGGCATCGATGCGCGGGGCGGAACCGAATCACTGGCCCGGGAGTTCACGGTGCTGGTGGACACGAACCGGATTGCGGGTTTGCCCAGTCCCACTTGAGAAACGGATCGCCGGTGCGGACGCCCCCATGTCGATCGCCGGCGATTTGCCGATGATCTGCAGGTTATTCAAAAACTGCGCGGTCGCATTTTCCCATGTGAACATTCTTGCGTGAGCAAGTACCTTCTGACGTGGAATGTTCATCGCTGCCAGACAGGCTGCGCGCAGGTCAAAGTCCAGTGCGCCTGCTCCACTGTCGCCGATCACATCTTTGGGACCTGCAACCGGAAACGCGGCAACCGGCAAACCACACGCCATCGCCTCAAGCAGCACCAGACCGAAAGTATCGGTCAGGCTGGGAAATACAAACACATCTGCCTGCTGGTAGGCCAACGAGAGTGTGGCTGAATCCAGCATGCCCAACCAGCGAACGTCGGGATATTTTGCCGCCAACTGCTTTTTTTGCGGACCATCGCCGGCTACCCATTTCTCACCGGGCAGATCCAGTTTCAGGAATGCCTCAATGTTCTTCTCAACGGCCACACGTCCGGCAAACAGAAAAACGGGACGCTTGACCGCAGGTTGTCCGCCGATAGGATCCAGTACAGTCAGAGACTGCCCCAGAACGCGTGTATGCGTGTTGAATCGGGCGAAATCGACTCCCCGGCTCCAGCGTTTCAGATGCGCGATACCGTAGTGCCGCAAATCACGGGAGATGGAATCGGTCGCCACCATCACACCTTTGGAGGGCGCATGAAAGCGGCGCAAAATGGCGTACGTAAATGCAAGCGGTATGCCGCTGCGCGCTTTGACGTATTCCGGGAAGCGGGTATGAAATGCCGTGGTAAAAGCGCGCCCCGTCAACAAAGCCACTTTGCGGGCAGACCAACCCAGCGGGCCTTCCGTTGCAATGTGCAGGCAATCAGGATCATAGTCCTCGATGAGCTGACGTATTTTCTTGCCCGGCAACCACGCCAGACGAATCTCCGGGTATGTCGGACACGGAAAGGTACGGAACATGTCCGGTGACACCACCCGTACATCATGTCCGATGCGCTCCAACTGTTCACGTGTGGTCATCAGCGTGCGCACCACACCATTAACCTGAGGCAGCCAGGCATCCGATACGATCATGATCTTCATGTAAATCTCCTCAAGCCGTGACGGGATGCGCCTCTTGCGCAGCAATTTGCGCGGGCTTTCCAATCAAGTGGTGGGCATGCCAGCGAACAATCTCAAGTTCGCCTTCATGGGTTTCGACCAATGCGGTCAGGCTTTCAACCCAATCGCCGTCATTGCAGTAAAGCAAACCTTCAACCTCGGCGATTCTGGCGTGATGTATGTGTCCGCACACCACGCCGTCGTATCCGCGACGACGAGCTTCAGCAATCAGCTGGTGCTCAAAGTCGGTCATGAAACTGACTGCGTTTTTCACCTTGCTCTTGAGAAACGCAGAGAGTGACCAATACGGATATCCGAGCTTTACGCGGATACGGTTGTAGATGCGGTTAAGCCAAAGGGAGAATGTGTAGAGCGTATCGCCAACATAGGCGAGCCATTTGGCATAGCGGATAATGTTGTCGTACTCATCGCCGTGAACAATCAGAAGACGGCGGCCGTCTTTCAGCGTGTGCTCGCTTTGCTGAACAACCGAGATTCCCCCCATCTGCAAGCCGCAATACTCGCGTGCAGCTTCATCGTGGTTACCGGGGATGTAGACCACTTCACAACCCTTGCGCGCACGGCGCAGCAGTTTCTGTATGACGTCGTTGTGAGCCCGGGGCCAGTACCACGACTTCTTCAGTTGCCAACCGTCGACAATGTCGCCGACGAGGTAAAGATATTTCGACTCGTGATGTTTAAGGAAGCTCAACAGACTCTCTGCCTGGCATCCTGCCGTACCCAGATGGACATCAGATATCCAGATGGCACGAACATCACGTACTGGGTAGTCTTCGGTGTCTTGCTCCATCGCCGGTCTCCTTCCGGTTCTCAGGTTTGTGTTCCTGACACCATTAGATAGAGACTGCGTGACACAGTCGTTAAGACTTGATGTCAGTCCGATGACACAATGGGGGTGTATGGCGTATGCACCGCAGATACTTCCCTCAACAGACTTTGCCCCATTTGAACACGCTGGTCTTCAGAAAAACCGTCACCGAGTCGCAATCCGCCCGGATACAGCATGATCAAGGTCGAACCCTGTTCGAACCAACCCAACTCCTCACCCTTGTCTGCCACGAAATCGCAGTTGAAACTGCAGTTGCCGGGCAAGGCCAAACTGAGGCGATGCGGAATGCAATGCAGTTGAATGGAGGCCACAAGTACGGCAGCCACCGCGATAATCATGAAAGGATGGCCGGAGTCACTGATGCAATGGACAACTGCACGCTCATTGCGACAGAACAAACTGGGAATCCGCTTCAGCGCAGCCGGATTGACGTTGAACACATCGCCACTAATGTAGTCAACGCGGTGAATACGCATATTCACCGGAGCATGAAAACGGTGATACATGGCGGAGGTCAAGCGCAAAGTGACAAAGCTCCAACCCTCCAGCGAAGCGACTGGTGTGTTTCTTCCCAACAGCTCTCCCAAGGCGTAGGGTGCGCCCTTTGCCTGAAAAACGATACCGGCATGTACTTGCCCATGCGCACCGAGGATGGCGTCAGACGGACTGCACCAACTGCTCATTGAGGGATCAATGGGGCGACGACCCGGCAATAACGGGCGGGTGAAAACTTCACGCAGTGAACGGTACTTCACGACGGGAGACTCAGACAGATCAAGATCAGAAAACAGGCGCCACACAGCGATACTCAAACGCGTGAGCTTTTCAGATTCACGCACGCTGTACCAACCGATAAACCGCGTGAGAAGAACGCGCGGAATGCGGTTGGTCAACCAGAAATTGAGAGTCTCCGCCTTGGCTACGCGACGAACCCCAGCAACCGGTAAACGGCTCACTTTTTTCAAACCCGACCTCAGCCGACCCACGCTCCTCTTGGGTATAGGACGCATGAGGTTCACCGAATTCATCGTTTTGTCATCGCGCTGAACTATTTTTGACTGATTATCCAAGACGGAAGACTCCCATGACAGATGCAGTAACGGTCGCCAGCAAGCTCGATTCACTGAGTGCAACACTGCCCCCCCTGATGTCAGGAACCGCGCCCGCTGACGCCGCTGCGCTGTGCGCACTGACAGTCATGGCGGCACTGCTGGCGAGACCCGCATGGCGTCGCATTCAGTTGTCCAGAGCCAAGCACAAATCGATTGCAGGACATTCAAAGTGGGGCAAGCGTATTGCACGATTGTTACCACTGTATGAATTCAGCAGCGCTGAGGCGTTTTCACGCGACGGTGCAGGAACAACGCTGGCGCGCCGACGGCATGAGGCATTCTTTGATCTGGGCTACCGGCTGCTGTCCAAAGCGCCCACGACCATCGCATTGGGCGAGCAAACCAAAAACAGTATCTCCGACATGCAGTTCATTGGCCGATACCGCGTTCCGTTCCCCTTCAGCAAACTGGTCAGAACGCATCTGCGCACTGGATCATTCCTGCGATCAGCCAGCGGATTTGAAGTCTGTGATTTGGACGGTAACCGTTACATTGATCTCACCGGCAGTTTCGGCGTGAATGTCTGGGGCATCGACTTTTATCGCGAATGCATGAATCAGGCCATGGAACTGGCAGAGCCGCTTGGGCCGGTGTTGGGCAGCTACCATCCGATGGTCGCTGACAACGTTGAGCGACTGCGTACCATCAGCGGCTTGGATGAGGTGTCTT
>SXZD01000151.1 GCA_005788065.1 Burkholderiales bacterium | reverse complement strand
TCGTCCAAGTCGTCGTCAAGCGACAACTTGGCCCCTTGCACTCGCGTTCGCATGCGAACGCAGGAGTGCGGCGGTGTCATCTGGTGCGGGGTCGGTCGGGCTCGGCGTCTGACTGCCCGGACAGTCGCCATCACAGGGCAGCCTCCCGTAAGTCGCTAAGGCGCGCCCGCAGTGCGGCTCAAACATGCGCCTATCTGTCAAAGGGTGTTCGGAAGTTGACTCCGCCGGATCGCATCCGAAAAATTGCACCCGACCGTGCGGCACCCGTTCCGCAGCGGATCACCGATTCGCGAAGGACCGAGGCCCCGCGAAGACGGGGCTCGGAGGATGCTAACGTTGAGGAGTGCAATTTTATCGGGAGAACCGCCGGAGCAACGACGGACGCCCAAGACGCCCGGAACACTCCACAGCCTGCGCACTGACAGCGGCAACGATGGACGCATATGCAACGCCAATCACCCAAAGCGCATTAAAATGGCCTCATGCCTTCAACCACTGAATACATCGGTCGCTTCGCCCCCAGCCCCACCGGCCCCTTGCATCTGGGATCGCTGGCAACCGCCATCGGCTCATGGCTGGACGCCCGCTGCAACAACGGCCGCTGGCTGCTGAGAATTGAAGACACTGACACACCCCGCTGCAGCCCCGGCGCAGCAGAAAACATCATCACCACCCTGCACAAATTCGGCCTGCACTGGGACGGCGACGTCGTCTGGCAAAGCCAGCGATCATCCGCTTACGAAACTGCCCTGAATCACCTGAACGCAACTGGCCACACATTCCCATGCGCCTGCAGTCGCAAGAACGTTGAACAAGCCAACGGCCCCGCACCACGGCATCACTCGCAGCACTATCCCGGCACCTGCCGCCATGGTTTGCCGGCCAGTAAAACAGCCCGTGCAGTGCGGTTCAGAACGTCAAACGCAACAACCGGAGAACCCGTGATTGCGCGCTGGAACGAATGGGGCGAAGGGCTGACACAGGAAAACATCGAGCAGGTTCACGGCGACTTTGTCATTCACCGCGCGGATGGTTTGTGGGCGTATCAGTTAGCTGTCGTGGTGGATGACTTGGCGCAAGGCATTACGCACGTGGTGCGCGGTGCAGACCTGAAAGACTCAACGGGCCGACAGGTAGCGCTGATGCAGGCAATTTTGGAGACAAAAAGCCCTGTAGAACAACCAGAGATTGCGGGTGCACTGCATCCTGCGATACCCGTCTACCGGCACCTGCCCCTGATCTTGAATGAGCGGGGAGAAAAACTGTCCAAACAGGCTGGCGCAACTGCGCTGGACTTGACCGACCTGACCGGAGAGATGAACCGCGCCTGGGCCGTGTTCGGTCTGCCTGCCATTGCGACTGACAGACCTTCGGACTGGCTGAAACAAGCCGCGCCCATGTGGGCAAGCTATTGCCAGCGGGGAAACCAAAACGCTTAGACAGAGCACCACTCGGCAACTCGGCCACTCGGCCACTTTATTTCCGCTTCACCCCGCCAAGCAAGGCAGCCACAGGTGCCTTGGATCGCACAATCGAACGGCTTCCCACCGCTGCGCCCGCCGCGCCACCCTTGGCAGTTGCTGCCGGACTGGTCTGAGCAGCGTCTGTATCCGCAGACACTTTTTCAACATAAGGCTGATTGAACAGGGAGTCGCGAACCGGTTGTTGCGACACACGCGCACGCAAGCGCTCAAACTCTGCGTCAAACCGCAACTCACTCGGCTCTTTGCGGGTCGGGCGCGGTCTGCGTTCGCGCGCGCCTTCACCCGAACCGGACTCACCGCGAGGAAGTCGGTCACCGCCGCGTCGCGAATCACCGCCTTCGCTACGGGAGGGGCGTCCACCCTCCTCACTCCGGGGAGGACGATCACCCCGCTCACCTCTGACGGACACGGCACCCGGATTGAAGTCGGTCAGCACCTCACGCTCAAGTCGCTTTTTGGTGAGCTTTTCGATATCTGCAAGGTAACGCTCATCGCCGGGCGCTGCCAGCGAATATGCCACCCCCAATGCACCTGCGCGGCCCGTACGGCCCATGCGGTGTACGTAGTCCTCTGGCGAATGGGGCAGGTCAAAGTTGATGACGCAGGGCAGGTCGGCAATATCGATACCGCGGGCCGCCACATCGGTTGCCACCAACGCGATCACCTCACCGCTCTTGAAAGCTTCAAGCGCTTTCATGCGATCGCCCTGAGTCTTGTCGCCGTGGATGGCCGCTGCCGCAATACCGTCTTTTTCGAGTTGACGCGCAAGACGACCGGCACCGATTTTCGTATTGGAGAACACGATGACCTGACGCATGTTCTGCGTCTTGATCAGGTGCGAAGTGGCCGCGCGCTTGTCATCGATGCTGGAGAGGCTGTAGAGCACCTGACGGATGTTCTCCGAGGTGGCATTGCGGCGAGCCACTTCAATCAGTTCCGGTTGCTTCATGAAGCTGCGGGCCAGTTTCTGAATCTCGGGCGAGAATGTCGCTGAGAACATCATGTTCTGACGCTGGGCAGGCAACAGGTTGATGATGCGCT
>SXZD01000013.1 GCA_005788065.1 Burkholderiales bacterium | reverse complement strand
AGCGGTGTGAGGTTTTCAAACAGGATTTTGTGTTTGGAGGCCTCGGGCGGCTCGCCGTTGACCTTGTCGACCTTCACCAATGCGAAATAACGCTCTCCGTCCTTGGGGGTGCGAACTTCACCCTCAATGCTGTCACCCGTGTGCAGGTTGAAGCGGCGGATCTGGCTGGGAGAGATGTAAATGTCGTCTGTGCTGGCCAGATAGGAGGTTTCGGGTGAGCGCAGGAAACCGAAGCCGTCGGGCAACACTTCCAGTACCCCGTCGCCGAAGATCTGCTCGCCGTTTTTGGCGCGCTTTTTGAGGATGGCGAACATCAACTCCTGAATGCGCAGGCGGTTTGCGTATGCAATTTCCAGGCCAGCGGCCATTTCGAGCAGTTGCGATACGTGCTGGGCTTTGAGTTCGGAAAGATGCATTTGGATTGGTCGTCTTTTTGTTTGATATGTCGGGTTTGCGTCGGTGCTGCCGGGGTAGGGCAGGTGTCGGGAAGGGTGCCGGACGGGCTGCTGTGACGTTTGGTCTGTGCTGCCGTTGGAGACGCTAGGCGCTAGGGAGTTGAGAGAAGTGCGATGAGGGTTGGGGGTTTGAGAGTCCGTAGCCGGAGGTGCGCAAGCGCACCGACCGTACGGACGGTCGGTTCAGGCAGTCAGATGTTGCTGTCGATGAATGCGGCCAGTTGGGACTTGGACAGTGCGCCCACCTTGGTTGCAACGACCGCGCCGTTTTTGAACAGCATGAGCGTCGGAATGCCGCGGATGCCAAACTTGGCCGGCGTGGCGGAGTTTTCGTCAACGTTCATTTTGGCAATCTGCAGGCGACCGTTGTAGTCGCGGGCAATGTCGTCCAGGATGGGGGCAACCATCTTGCAGGGGCCGCACCATTCGGCCCAATAATCGACCAGCACGGGGCCGTCGGCTTTCAGTACATCGTTTTCAAATGCGGCGTCGCTGACGTGTTTGATCAGGTCACTGCTCATGGGATTTCCTCAGACAGGGTCAAGCTAGATTCGTGCGCCAATGGTACAGTGAAAAATACAATTGTGCCAATCATCCGCCAAGGCGCACCCCGGAGTCTGTTCTGCATGTCCCAAGCCCCCGTACAGTTGTCATTGCCATTTCCCGAAGAATCGCCTGCGAGCGCGTCCGCAATGTTCGATCTGGACCTCAGTGCGCAGACTGACCCATTTGCGGCGCTGATTGACCATCTCGGGCAGGTCCACGACGCGGACGGTCACATTCCGGACCTTGCACGGCTTGCGTGGCTGCTGCCGCGCGTGGAGCAGGCTGCCGGCTTGCGCCAGGCGCTGGCTGCCAGACACTCCGCGGGATTTGCGGTATCCCCGGTGATTATCACGACAGACCGGCTGTCTGACCATGCGGGGTCGGTTAATTGGCTGGAATTGCGCATGTCAGCCTATGAAGCGTTGGGGCAGGTACCCGAGCTGACGGCGCAGGCCCGCAGTCCGTCCCAATTGTGGACGCTGGCCGATGAATACCTCACGCTCGCCCACGCCTGCGTGGCATCCGGTGGGCATCAGACCGTTCAGGATCTGGCCGATGCCAATCCACTGGCCGGCCCCGAGGCGCGCATCGTGCTGACCCTGGCTCAGGTGTTTCATGATGATCTGGCTGCCCTGCAGGCACCGGCACCCGCGCACCCCGGCTGGTTGCAGACGCAGGGCATCGTTTGGCTGGACGACGGGGATCCCGCAGCGCAGCGCTGGTTGCAGCGGCATGCAGCGCACAGGATGGTGTGGCGTGCCCGACTGGTCAGCATTGCGGACGAACCGCCCCTGCAGACCGCCGGATCCGGCACGCAACAGTCCGGCATCCCGCCATCCGACGTTTCCACGCCTGTCTTGCTGCAGGCCCCCCAGGCTGATGCGGCGGCACACATGGCGGCCAGCCAGATTCTGCAATGGCTGGCGCAAAACCCCGGGCAGACCATCGGCGTTGCGGTAGTCGACCGCCTGATGGCCCGGCGTGTGCGCAGCCTGCTGGAGTCCGCTGGCGTACTGACCGATGACCGCACCGGGTGGCGTCTGTCCACCACCCGGCTGGCCGGATGGCTCGATGCCCTGTTGCGTGGATGGTTACTTCAGGACTGGACGCTCTGGCTGGCTGCGATGGAGCCTGCCCGCATCCCCCTGCTGCAGACCGGACTGCCGGCGCAGTTGCGCGTTGTCTGGGCGGCGAGAGCTTCCTCGCGCCCACTGGAGACGCATTGGGACAGCCTGCGTGCCGATGCCCTGATGCTCGCCGGGGAAACCACCGATGCAGCCTTGCGGCATCCGGTCGATGAATTGCTGGCCGCATTCGATGGTTTGGGTACACACGATCGCGCCCTGTGTTCGTGGGCTGCCGATGCGCTGACGCTACTGGGTCGCCTGCAGGCGCTGCCGGCTTTGCAGGCAGACAGCGTCGGCACCGGCTTGCTGGTTTTGTTGCGCAGCCTGGCGCGCAGCCGTTTGACGGCCCAGTGCAATGCGTCATTTTTTCTGCTGGTTCTGGGTAGCGAAATGGAATCGGCCCGTATCCGGCCGCAGGACATCACCAGCCCTGTGCGCTTCATGCCCTTGCTGTCTTTCCGTCTGCAGCGTTTCAGCCGTGTGATGGTGTTGGGCGCTGCCCGTCGCCATTTCATGCCCAGTCCTCCCGGGTTGCTGCCGCCCAGTGTGGCTGGCGAGCTGGGGCTGGCCGACCCATGGTTGCAGCGCTCGCAATCCCTGTGGGCGCTGGCAGAGCTCTTGCAGCATACGCCGCAGTGCGCACTGGTTCATCAAAGCCAGTCCGAGGGGCAACCTGACCCCCTGTTGGGCTGGCTGCGTGCTTTGGGTCTGCAGCGTCAGGTTAAGGGGCATGCGGACTGGACGCATCTGCCCCCAAGCCACCCGCGGGAGACCCTTCGCACGTTCGCAGAACCACTGGTGGCAGGTCGTTTGCCCCAACCGGCAAGCCTACCGGTCAAAGCGCTGGCTGATCTGAGCGCCTGTCCACTCAAGTTTGTGCTGGGTGGGCTCGCAGGTCTGCGTGACCTGCAGCCCGGTGTGCCCGACAACCGCTCGGCTTTGCTGCGGGGGCTCTGGATACATGATGTGCTCGAGCGTCTGTGGCGCGATGTCGGTGTGCCCGCGGGCGACTGCAGCGAAGCGCTGTGGATATCGAACCTGCAGGCCGCGACGCTGTCGGCCTGGCGTGCCCTGCAGCCAGCCCTGCGCACCTTCCTGTTTGCCGACAAGCTGGAATTTGAGCGCACCTTGCCCAGTTTGGCGCGCGTGCTGTCTGCCCGTCATGCGCAGGGTTGGCGTTTGCAGATGCAGGAAGAGCGGTTGCGGGCATCGCTGCTTTTCCATCCGGGGTATGAGCCGGTTACCGTGGTCGGGCGGCTGGACCGGCTGGAACGCAATGACGACGCGGTGGCGATCGTGGATGTAAAAACCGGGTCGGCCGCCACCTTGGCAGCCCGTGCCCGTCAATGGCTGCAGTATCCGCAGTTGCCCCTGTACGCGTGGATGCTGGATGACCCCTGCGACACGTTGGAGTATCTGGCCGTACGCGGAAAAAAGCCCGGTTACATCCGGCTATCCGGTGAGTCGGCGCAACAGATGGCGCAGCAGGTGCGAGACCATCTGGCCCAGATTCTGGCCGGTCTGTTTGTCCATGCCCAACAGGCCCAACCGCAGCCCGGGGATGAGTGTCGTTACTGCGACCATGCCGGTACCTGTCGCAGCAGTTGGCTGAAGGAGGCGACATGAGCACGATGGTCAGTCAGGCCACCGATCCGCATCGTTCGGTGGTGGTAGAAGCCTGTGCCGGCAGCGGCAAGACCTGGATGCTGGTCACCCGTGTTTTTCGATTGCTGATGGCTGGGGCGCCGTCGGACAGCATTCTGGCCATTACTTTCACCCGCAAGGCGGCGCAGGAGATGACGCAGCGCCTGGATGAGTTGCTGGAGCAATGCGTGCTGCTGCCCGATGAAGACCTGCTGCGACTGCTGGTGCAGCGCTGTTGCGAACTGCCCGAGAGCGGCGCCGGGCAGGTACGCGACATGGCCCTGTCCGTGATCCGGGCGCGGCGGGCAGTCGAGATCAACACATTCCATGGCTGGTTCACCTCCCTGTGCCAGATGGCACCGGCCACCATGGGTTTTTCCCGGACGGCGGAGCCCTCCGAGATGCAGGCCTATTGGCTGGACGCCGCATGGACGGACTGGATGCGACTGCTGGAGTCGCCGGATGCGCAACCGCCTGTGCGCGATGCGTTCGGTCAACTGGTGCAACTGGCCGGTGTTGGCGGCGCCAAGGATATGCTGTTTGCCCTGGCCGGGCAGCGAGCCGCATGGCGCCTGATGCGGCAGGCGCTGGGAGACGACGGCCTGCAGGACAGTCTGGCCGACGATTTCCGGTTTGAAACCCTCCGCGATGCGCAAGCGGCCTTTTTCGACGATGGCGGTGTCAGGGCCCACCTGTCTGTGGTTTTGAAACATTTTGAAGCCGACGGAAAAACCAACCGCGATGCGGCGGCAGACCTCGTGCAGGCGTTCGAGTCCCGCAGCGTCGATTTGTTGACCTCCGCCCTGCGCACCCAGAAAGGCTTGCCGCGGGCCTTCAAATTGGGCAAAGGGCAGTTGGGCAAGCTTTCGCTGACCGAGGTTGAACGGTTTGACGGGGCCTTGCAGGCCCTGCAGGACTCGCTTGACGGGCTCCAGCACCAGTTGACGGACCTGCACTGGTATCGCCTGACCGCCTGTGCATTGAATTTGCTGCCTCATTTTCTGGAACGGCTCGATGTGGTGAAAGCACAGGCCGATGTCATTGATTTTGATGACCTTGAAATGACAGCGGCCGACATCATGGCCGACGAGCAGGCCAGCGCATGGGTGCGCATGCGACTGGACCGGCGCACCCGTCATCTGCTGCTCGACGAGTTTCAGGACACCAACCCGCTGCAATGGCTGATATTGCGCAACTGGCTGACTGCATCCGGCAGCGACGATGGCAACACGGTTTTCATGGTGGGTGACCCCAAGCAGTCCATCTACCGTTTCCGCCGGGCAGAAGCGCGTCTGTTTGCCCATGTGCGTGACTGGATGGTTGATCATCTGAATGCGATAGTGCTGCGTACCGACCAGAGCCGGCGCTGTTCGACCAGCGTTTTGGCTGCGGTCAACGCCGCATTCACGGGCGAGAACCCGCCGCGCAAGGGGCGCACCCCGGTGCAGGCGCATACGGGTCTGCACGACAGTCCGGGCGATGGTCTGTATGTGTTTCCCCTGGTCGGTCAGGAGGGTGGGCAGGCGGATGGTCAGGCTGATGTAGCGGATGCGACGCAGGTGACCGAGGATGCCCAGATGGTTGAGACCACCGGGAATGTAGAACCCGCACAAGAGTCGCCTGCCGCTGAGCCACTCTCGGAGGCTCAGTTGGTCGCGCTTACGCTGCAGCACTGGAAGCAGACGGGTCAGATTGCCCGCTGGGACGAGGTGATGGTGCTGGTTCGTCGGCACAAGGATGCGGTTCCGCTGGGTCAGGCCCTGCAGGCGCTTGCCGTTCCGCACAGCATCACAGACCGCAGCGGGCGTTTTGCATCGTTGATCTGGGAGGACAGCCTGGCGCTGTTACGGGTGCTGTTGTCAGAGTTGAATGAGGCTTCGGTGCTGCATCTGCTGCGCAGCCCGTTTTTCAGTCTGCAGCCTGCAGATCTGGAAGCCTGGCTGCAACAAGTGCCCCGCAGTGGCGAGCAGACCGGGACCCGTCTCTGGCTGGCTGCCTCGCAGGTGGGCGGCGAGGTGGCAGCTGCGTTTGGCACATTGGAACGCTGGCGGCAGTGGTCAGCGACCCTACCTTTGCATGATGTGCTGGAACGCATTTTCAGGGAAACGGACATTGAGGCGGCCACCGTGGCTGCGGCCCCTGCGCAGGAGAGTGAACTGGCGCGGCGTCATTGGGCATGGATGCTGGATTGGGCGCTGGACCTGAACAAGGGTCGCTGCCCCCATCCGGTGCTGGCCTTGCAGGAGGCTGCGCGACTGAGTGAACACGGTGGTGCTGCCGCCGGGCAGGACAGCGATCTGGATGCCCTGCGCATACTCACCATCCACAGCGCCAAGGGGCTCGAAGCCGATATTGTCTGGCTGCTGGATGCCAACCGCTTGGGTGGCGGCGACCGGACCGGTGATATCCACACCTTGCTGAACTGGCCGGTTGGCGAAGATGTACCACGGCACCTGTCGCTGCATGGGGGCGACAAAGCGCGCGGGCGGGCGAGGGCAGAGCACTTTGCACGGGAAGATGAGGCGCTGGCCGATGAGGCGGATCACCTGCTCTATGTGGCCATGACCCGGGCCAAGCGCCGTATCTGTGTCTCTGGCACAGCAGCCAGACTGACCAAGGCAGACCGGGAGGCGGGCATGAACCGCTCGGTGGTCGATGGCAGCTGGTACGGCATCCTGTCGGGGCTGCCGGTGGCACAAGCCGGTGCGTGGCTCTCCGGACAGACACAGGTGCAGTCACCGCCACATTCAGGCACCTCGACGCTTGAGACCGTTGCAAGCGCTGACCGGGCTCGCTGGGAGGCCTTGCCCCCCTTGGCTGGGGCGCAGACTTCTGTTGGTGAGGTGCGTGCGCTGGATGACACACCTGCAACCTTGCGCGGGCAGGCCTGGCATGCCTGCCTGCAGCACGTCAGTCCCGCTTTCTTTGCACGGTTTGACTCGTGGTGGGAACATGTCAGTGCGCTGCCTGATTGCGGGCAGGCCCTGTGTGCCCTGGATGAGGATGCGCTTGAACAGGTGCGCAGCCGGTTGCAGTCCATGTCAGGCAGCGCAGCGTTGCGGCCGTTTCTGGATCCGGATGCCGCACAATCGAGTTTCAATGAGTTTGAGTGGATGGACGCGCAAGGGCGTCTGCACCGCGCCGACCGTATTGTTTGCATGGACGGTGTGTGGACCGTCATCGACTACAAGTGGGCGTGGACTGAGGCCGACCTGCCGGCCTACCGTGAGCAGTTGCGGCGTTATGCGGCAGCCCTGAAGGATACGCTGGCAGCTGAAGCGTCGCGGATTGATGGTGTATTGATCTCTTCACAGGGCGAAATCATCCATCTGTCAGACTTGCGCACAGGGTGTTCGGCAAAGGGGTGATAGAATGCACGCGGCGGGCCTCCCCGCATGGTGTAGCGGTCAACCTGGTCAGGTCCGGAAGGAAGCAGCCACAGCCGTCAAGCCAGTGCCGGGGTAAAGGCTCGCCTTTCATTTGACGGGTTTTAATGCGGTTTCTTGCATTCGCCAGCGGGTTTTGCAGGCCGTGGCGACCCCCGGTCTCTCCGGTGGCGTGTATCCTGCAGGCATAAGCTTTCGACAAAGAGCATGGCCATGTCACACAATTCCAGCACCACGCAGGTTCTCGCCCGAAAATGGCGTCCCCGCGAGCTTTCCGCTCTGGTGGGGCAGGAACACGTGGTCCGCGCCCTGCGTCACGCCCTGCAGACGCAGCGTCTGCACCACGCCTATCTGTTTACCGGTACCCGTGGTGTGGGCAAGACCACGCTCGCCCGCATACTGGCCAAGGCCCTGAACTGCGAAACCGGCATCACCGACACGCCCTGCGGGCAATGTAACGCCTGCCGCGAAATCGACCAAGGACGCTTCGTCGACCTGCTGGAAGTGGATGCAGCCACCAACACCGGTGTAGACGAAATGCGCGACCTGCTGGAAAACGCAGCCTACGCGCCCACCGCAGGCCGGTACAAGGTTTACGTCATCGACGAAGTTCACATGCTGTCGAAGTCGGCGTTCAATGCCATGCTCAAAACGCTGGAAGAGCCGCCGCCGCACATGTTGTTCATTCTGGCCACCACCGACCCCCAGAAGATTCCGGTCACCGTGCTGTCGCGCT
>SXZD01000150.1 GCA_005788065.1 Burkholderiales bacterium | reverse complement strand
TTGACGAAGAAAAGTGGCTGTCTCCCGAGGAATTCAATGGCATGCTGGGCATGTGCCAGATTGTGCCGGGCCCGAGCATCCTGAGCCTGTCGGTTTGCGTAGGCTATCGGCTGGCGGGCCTGTCTGGCAGCGTGGCGGCATTCTCCGGCTTGGTACTCGGACCGCTGATGCTGGTGCTCCTGATTGCCTCTGTCTATACCCAAGCCATTCACCTGCCCGCTGTAGCCGGTCTGATGCGGGGCATCTCGGCCGTGGGCATCGGGCTGTTGCTCTCCACCGGCGTCCGCATGCTGCGCGAAGGCATGAAAGAACCGGTGATGCTGTGGGTGGTGCTGCCCTTGTTTGGCTTGCTGGTGATCGGACACTGGCGGCTGCATGAGGCCATTGCACTGACCTTGCCCCTGTCGGCCGCCATTGCATGGTGGCGTTCACGGCCCGCACAAGAGACAACTGCAAACGCCCGACATTCAAGCCCCCGACTTTCAAACGCTGCAGAGACCGCACAGACTCAGACCGAAGATCATCTGCCACCCGCCAATGCAGACACGCAGGTACCAAAGAACACAACAGTAAACCCGATGCAGGACGGGAAAGCGCCCGGAGAGCAAAGCCCATGACCCTGCTGTGGCTTTTCATTCGCCTGACCACCATTTCGCTGCTGGCGTTTGGCGGCGCGCAGTCCATGCTGCCCGACATGTTCCGCATTGTGGTGCACACCGAGCATTGGATGGACGCGCAGACGTTCGCTGACTATTTCGCGATCGCACAATCCGCCCCGGGGCCGAACATGCTGATCGTGACGCTGGTGGGATGGCACGTTAGCGGTCTGCCCGGTGCGCTGGTGGCAACGGTTGCTGCCTGCGGCCCATCAAGCGTTCTGGCCCTGCTGGCATACCGGAAACTGTATGTGCACCCCAAATTGCGGGTACGGGAATGGGTTCGATTCACATCCACACCTATCTCGGTGGGTGGAGTAGCGGCATCTTCTACCCAGATTGCCATTTTGCTGACCCAATCACTTGCCATGCTGGGACTGACCGCGCTGACGGTGGGCATCACACTGCTGCGGCGCGATGTGCACCCGCTGTGGCTGATTGCGGCCGGAGCAGCACTGGGCGCAGCGGGTTTTGTCTAGATCAGAACGACCGTACGAATTTTTCAGCTAAATTCAATCCAATCAGCGGTTTGGGCAGTAATAACGTTACTTCCCGCTTGCAGATCGCACCATGCCCGCACGTAAAACGAGCAAACCTTTCCATTTGCGTATCCCACGTACTGTTCTGGAAAGCTTGGCGGCCGGCGCACTGGCGCGAGTGGCCATGGGCACGCTCACAGGGCTGGCATTGGCTGCGATCACCTCGCAGACAGCCCACTCAGCGGAAGACACATCATGGCTTGCAAGGGATATCCCACCCGTTATCGAAGAACTGATTCGGGAGGGACAGGAGCTTCAGGGCTTGTTTTCTCCCCGGGCGATTCCAGATGCACAATTGACCCCGGATACTCGCCCGGTTCAGGGAGCACGCCTGCCCCTTCCCAAGCCCCAGCCCCTGCCAACACCCGCTGATTCGGCCATGGACGCATTGCCTGCGCTGGACGCTGACCTGTCGGCCGACTTGCCAGCCGACATGCCGACACTCCCGGAAAGTATCCTGCGTCAGGCGCCGGCAGAACTGGGTCGGATTGCGGCCCCAGCCAGCGAGCGTAAAGACGTTCCAGAGCCTGTTTTTCTGAAGGAAATGTGGAGGTTCAGCACACCGGTTGACCGCATCACCCCGTTGAAAAACGATGTGGGCGCAAACGGGAAGTTCGTCTACGACCTGCCCAGCACATTAACCCGCTTTGACCACCTCAGTGCCGACAGCCTGCCCTCAGAGCACTGGCTGGAATCGGCACGTTTGCACCGCCTTCCGCCGGAAGCCCTGTATGCGGTGGCGCTGCAAGAGTCCGGTATGCGCACACCCGGCGGGCAGATCCAACCCTGGCCGTGGACGTTGAACTGCAACGCGCCCTGCCCTCACGGCGCCATGCGTTTTACCAATAAACAGGCGGCCAGCGAGGCGCTGGAAAAGCTGCTGAAGGCCGGTTGGCGCAACATTGATATTGGTGCCATGCAGGTGAACTACCGCGCTCATGCCAAGCGTTTTGCCAGCTACGACCTATTGGATCCCCGCATCAATGTCATTGTGGGAGGCGTCATTTTGCGCGAAGCGGTGCAACAGGCTGGTGGCAATCTGCGCGCCGGATATGGTCTCTACCATGTCGGGGTGCTTCAGCCCGACAATGCCAGCCGCGCCCAGCAGTATGCCAACGCAGTAGTGCGTTGGGCAGGACGGCTCAAGCAGCCGGGCGCATTGAATCTGGCAAAGCGTTGAGGCGGGATATCGACCTGAACACCTGAAACCGGTCAGTGGTCATGACCGCCCGTCTGCACAGGTCAAACAACAACGTCAGGGTCAGGCAAACCCGACGTGACGCAGAGGAACTTTCCGTAGCCACGCGCCACTCATATCTTGAGCAACTCGGATACAGGAAAGCGCAATGTCAGGCCCCAATCTTAGCAATATCAACCCGCCCGCCAGCATCCCGCCGCACCTTCTGCAGCAGTTAATGACCAACATGCCCTCGGCAAAAACACCTCACGGCGGAGCAGGCACACCGGGACCGCAGTTGCAGACCCATATGCAACTGCTTGATCTGTTGAGAAACCCTCCGCCCCACCAAGACAGGCAAGAGGCGCTTGCAGACTTTATCAAGCAGAGCAATGAAGCGAGTCGGAAAGACAGGCGCGCACCGAAGTTCAAGACCGTGTCCGACAAAAACATCGAGCATCTACAAACCCTGTTGCAGAATAGGGACACAAACGGCGTGCAGGCCTTCATGCGTAAAAACCGATGGACAACGCTCACACTGATCATGGGTGATGAAGTTGTTACGCTGTGCCGCCCCAAAAGCAAAAAAGGCGACATGCGGTATGTGAGCAACCATCTTGACTCGGCCAAGGATGATGCCAACAGCGGAAGCCTGCTGGAACTGACCCCGAGCGCATTGGCCACAATGGCCGCACAGTTGCTGCAGCAGCCAGCCGCGCAGGTGGTGGGGAATGGTAAGACCGACCCTGTTGCGAATGATCCGAACGCGACCGATCCGAACGCGACCGATCCGAACGCGACCGATCCGAACGCGACCGATCTAAATGCGACATCCCCCTCGGATGCACGTCGTGCAGACCCCGACCGGACATCCGTTACTGTGCGGAATACCCCACCACAAACGCACCCCAGTGACGTCCATCTGGCGTGATTGGAACTGCGATGGCATGCATGGTTTCACCGGTATCGCGCGCATGGCACCGGGACAGAAATGGCTACATATTGCGACAGCAACGCATTAAAGCAGGTGAGTCAGAGAAAATGCGTTTGGTGCGCGAACAGGCTTGTTGGCTGCCGCTTGCGAAGCCACGCGTGCCTGTACCCATTCAACCCGCGAGTTTTTTAAGCAGGTCAGAGCCGGTCGGAAGCTTCCCCGTAAGGATTGATGGGTCGGTCAGCACGCGCAAACCCGCTTTGAAGACACCCACACAGCCTTTTTGCAGTACCGGCGCATCGGTACCGGACGAAAGAAGTGGCTCGGCAAAACTGAACAGGTCGGATAAGTGCATTATTGGGGTTTTGCGCCATGGCAAAGGAGCCGCGGCAGGAGACCAACATGAGCAAATCATCCGGGCGGCGCACGCGTCGCGTATTCAGTGCCGAGTTCAAAGCAAAGGTTGCCTTGGCCGCGCTGCGTGAAGACAAGACACTGGCTGAACTGTGCCAGCAATTTGAATTGCACCCCACCCAAAT
>SXZD01000149.1 GCA_005788065.1 Burkholderiales bacterium | reverse complement strand
CTACGGGCCCTCCCAACCCACCATGTTGGGTATCAAGGGGCGTCCTGAGACAGCCGATGGCACCATCATCGAGCCGATGGAAGGCTACGGCGTTCAGGCCATGTCCATGGGTTTTCTGATTGATGAAGATACAGCGATGGTATGGCGTGGTCCCATGGTTTCAAGCGCACTTGAACAACTGCTGCGCCAGACCAACTGGGGCAATCTGGACTATCTCATCGTCGACATGCCCCCGGGTACTGGCGATATTCAGTTGACCCTGTCCCAAAAGGTGCCGGTGACCGGCTCTGTCATTGTGACCACCCCGCAGGACATCGCATTGCTGGATGCCAAGAAAGGCCTGAAGATGTTCGAGAAAGTGGGTGTGCCGGTGCTGGGCATCATTGAGAACATGGCTATTCATGTCTGCACCAACTGCGGTCATGCTGAGCATATTTTTGGCGCGGGTGGCGGTCAGCGCATGTCAGATGCTTACGGCATCGAATATCTGGGCGGTTTGCCGCTGGATATCCGTATCCGTGAACAGGCTGACTCGGGTCGTCCCACCGTGGTGGCAGACCCGGATGGTCCGCTGGCCGATACCTACCGGCAGATTGCCCGCCGCATGGCCGTCAAGATTGCAGAGCGTGCCAAGGACATGAGCCTGAAGTTCCCCAGCATCGTGGTGCAAAACACCTGATTGCGCATTCGGTTGGACTGAGCCCGGGTTTGCTCCGGCTCAGTTTTCCGATGCCAGACCCGCACTCATTCTCCTGCCGGGCTGTCCTTGGCCTGTTGTTCACTGGCCTGTGCTGCGGCGACCGGTTTTTTGTCGCGGCTTCTGCTGGTCTTGCGGCCTGACGTGTCGTAAGCTGCCCGCTTTTTCTTGCGGGTGCGCTGGGGTGATTCCCCCTTGACGGTGGGCAGCGCTGCTTCATCTGCCGACTCTGCTGTGCTGCTCCCTGTGCTCAATGGGCTCAAGCTCACGCTGTCCAGACAGGTCCAGAGGATGTCGTGCTTGAACTGCAGGATGTCCAGCGCATATTCCTGATCTTCGCGCGTTTTGAAATAGTCGCATATCGCTTCCATGGCCGCGTCCCAATCCTTGCGCTGGCTGGCGGCCCGTTCCGTGAAAAATTCGGTCGCGCGCGCGTCCGGTTTGCCGTAGTGCTGCTCAAGCGTCGCAAACAGGGCATTGATGGTCTCTGCGTTCGATAACTCGCCCAAACTGGCACAGACTGCTTCTGTCCAAGGGGCGCGGCGGGCAAAGTTGATGTAAGTGTCCACTGCGAAACGTACGCCGGGTGTGACCAGTGTCATTTCCTGCAGGGTTTCGGTATCCAGCCCCATGCTGTTGGCCAGACGCGCCCAATGTTCAACGGCGCCGGAGCCGGTTTCACCACCGTCCTGATCGAGCAGGCGGCGCGTCCAGATGCGGCGGAAACCGGCGTCTTCGCAGTTGGACAGGATGGCCGCGTCTTTCAGGGGCAAGTTCTGCTGAAAGTACCACTCGTTTGCCAGCCATACGTGCAATTGTGTTTGATGGAGGCTGCCGTCGCGAAGCTTGCGGTAAAACGGATGCTGGCTGACGTGGGGCTTGAGCCGCGTTTTGATCTGCTTCTCAAATTCGCGTGCGTTCCAGACGGGCAGAGAGTCGGAGATGCCGGGGCTGACACCCGCGATGGTCTTTTGCCATGCTTCGCCCATTGCGTGCCCGAGCTTGGAAGACAGCGCGGCGTCGAGTGATTGCGACAGTGACTGCGACACGCGCTTGCCCACGGTTTGTCCCACCGTCTGACCCACGGTTTCGGCGGTTTGTTGAACCTGGTTGCCCAGCTTGGAGATGACGTTTCTAAACAGGCTCATGAGAATCTGCTCGACGGCAAAAGACGAATTCTAGACTCTACCATGCTTGAAATGCACTGACTGTGATTGCGATGGCTGCTGCAAAGATGTTCGACCAATTGGCCCGCCCCGTCTCCCATGCAGACGACGGCATGCAATGGCACGGACCGGTGACCACGCTTGCGGTCAATGGCGGGGAGTTCCAGTTGTACTGCGAATTGCCGCGGCTGGATGCGCAGTTGGATGCAACACCGTGGTTGGTCATGCCTGACTGTCCCGGCGCGGCGCCTGACCCAGGGCGAGTGGCGCCTCTGCGCAGAACCGACTCTGCCTGGTGGGCGCTGGATCCGTCCGGAGGGCCGGTATCCGAGTGGGCAAGCCTTCAGGATATTGACCTCCAGCGCTGGCTTGATGACGTATGCGCTGCGGCCGATGCGCTTGGTCTGGCGCAATTTCATGTACTGGCCGGTGGGTTCAGCGGGGCCGCCGCCCTGGCTTTGGCTGCCCAGTACCCCGAGCGCATCAGTTCCCTGGTGATCGAGTCTGTTTTCATTCCCCTCAAGCCTGTGGCGCGTGCCTATCTGCAGGCACTGCACCGGCAAGATGCCGCGCGCTATGAAGCAGTGTTTCGACGGCAATTCGATCCCCATGCATTCGCGCAACATTTTCTGCAGATGGAGGTGCGCGATGCGGCCGTGGCCGCGCAGGTGTGGGCACAACTGGAATCGGGTTTGGGCAGGAGCGGTTTGCTCACGCAGGAGCCCTGCGTGATCCGGGCCAGACGTAGTCTGGCTCATTTCTTGATGCACGACTTTTTCATATCGCCGCAGCAGTGGACCGAGGACATTGAAAAAATCGCCCAGAGCTCCGTTCCCCTGACGATCGTACAAGGGCTCGGCGATGCAGTGTGCCTGCCATCGGGCGCGCATTTTCTGGCTGACATGCTGCCGCAGGCCAACCTGGTGGAATTGCCCGACGTAGGGCATGCAGCAGTCGGCAGCCTCGCCCTCAGTGCTGTGGCCGGTGCCATACAGGAACACCGCCGCCCGCGTGCGCGTCTCATCTCGCTGGCTGCGCAGCGCAACCGCTCACGCTGATAGGGGCACGCCCCGGACGACGCGCCGGCTTCCTGCGCGGCCGGTACAGAAGCAAGATGTCATGAAAATGTCATGGAACTTGCCGCGCGCATCTGCAACATAGCTTGTGTAGGGAATATCACAAATTCGCAGATGTTACAAAATCGTTACACAAACATAACTCTATCGAGTGATGCCATTCGCGTGATGTATGGCTACTACATGCTTGGCAGTCAGAGGCTTGCCTGCGTGACGGTTGTCTGCGCGAATCCAACGCGCGGCCTCTGATGCGCCTGCTCCACTCTCTTGCCTATCACGGGCTTTACACTGAAGGTAACTGGCCCGGCCAACGCCACCGGTTTTTCCGTAACCTCAGCGCACTGGAATGGCGCCGATTGTATGGTCACCGCTATGTGTACAGCAGCGACTACATTCACGCCAACCGACATGCGTTTTCGCGCTCAACCCGATGCTTGGCGCGCACGGCCAATCTGCTCGAAGAGGCCGCAGAAATTCTGCAGCGCACGACCACCTGGCACATGCGCTTTACCGGATCCATCATTCCGGCCACCTTGCGCGACTTGAGCGGCAAGGGGCGTTTCTGTTGCCGGTTGGTGCAAGACTTCGAGCGGGGCAGGCGCAGGCAAGATCCGCTTGCTGCGCTGCTTGCAAACCACCTTCAGGGCGAAAGCCTGAATCGTTTTTACGATGCGCTGGAACAAGGCAAGGTGGTGAATCGCAAGTCGCAACTGATCTGCGATGTTGCAAGCACAGGTGCTGCCAAAACCATCGCTCTGGCATTGGAAAAAAGCGGGGTGCCGGCGCATCTGTTGCCGCCGCGCATGTGTGTGCCCTACCTTCAGCAGTCTTTGCGACGGGCTGATATGCGCACGCTGTGGAATTCGCTGTCGGCACGCAAAAAAACAGCTTATGTGGCCGGCAGCGTGTGGTCTACCGGAACGCAACTGGGTATCAATATGCTGTTGGCAGTTGCATCCGGTTCTTTTCTGGCTTCTGTGGTGGGCAAGACACTCGCACTGGCGGGCGGATTGTATGCCGCCAGTTTTTTGCTGCGCATTGCAAACACCTGTCAGGCGCGATGGATGCATACGTATCGCGGCGCTCCCGGCGGGGCATCTCGCCGGTATGTGTCCCGTTCGGAATATCTGTTGGGAAAGACCCGCAGGTTGCGCAACCTGCTGTATGGGTCGGATGCAAAGCACTTGAAGCAAGCACGCGTTGTTGTGGCCGGGATAGACATGGATACGCGCGAATACCGCAGTGCAAATTTTGCCTGGCACGGACGCGGTGGTGAGGCATGTCCGGCTGAGCGTCACTATGCGGCCGTGTTGGTTGAAGGCACCCAGCGGTTGACCGATGTCGTGTATGCGGCGGATTCGGTGTCATCGCGTCTGTTGGGGCGTTTGATTCGCAGTTCATTCTGTGCCGCCCAGCAATTTGAACAACATGCCGGGCTGACAGCCGCAGGGAATTGCCAGTACCGATGGAAGACCTCAGCTGCCAGCGATGCGCGGCTGGGAAAATTTCGCCTCGCGCTGGCCCGTCTGGTCGGCGTGGGTGGGGCCGACACGCTGGGGGCTGCGATGGGTTGCCTGTTGGTGTCAACGGCGTGGACGGTGCTGAGCAAGGCGACAGGGGGTTTGGGAACGGTGTTGGTCATCAATGGTGCATCGGTCATCGTGCCCTTTGGCAGTTCGGTGGTCGGCGCCATTGGATGGTCTGGCAGTCTGACGGCAGAGGCTTTGCTGCGGGCCTGGCAGGCCGGTTGCAGGCATTCTGCCGGGACATCCGTTTCTTCCGGTTAATCCTTTGCCGTCCCGGATTTGAAGGGTTAGTCACCCCTGCAGAACGGAACCTTTCCGTTTTGGCATGCCACACAGATTGCAGAGCGTTCATTCACACGCTCAGCTTCCAGCGGAGGTGAGTATGCCGGACAACATCACACATGACCGTGCCCATCTGTCGAACCTGAAAATGGCTTTCGGGCGGGCTACCGTCATGACCGAGGGCAATACACCCGGGCAGCGAAACCGCATGATGCGCAATTTGTCTGCGCTGCAATGGCGCTCTCTGTACGGTCGCAATTATGTGTATAGCAGCGACTACATCCACTCCCACCGGCACTCGTTCACCCAATCCACCCGCATGCTGGCCCGAGCAGCCAACGTCATGGAAGAATTGGCTGAAACGGCCAGTTGCATGACAGGAATGCATATCCGTTTTGTCGGGTCCCTGGTGCCCGGCACCTTGCGCGAACTCAGCGGAAAAGCGCGCTTTGTCAGCCGCCTGCAGCACCACCTTCGCAAACATGCGACGGCGGGTTTTGCCTTGGCGGGGCGTCTTTCGAAACCGCTGGCTGAGGGGCGTAACTCAATGGAGGTGCTCTACGACAAACTGGCTGAGCGTGGGCTGATTGACCCCGGGAAAGCGACGTTGAAGTGCGATCCGCACAGTCAGCATGCACAGGGGGTCATTGAAAAAATTCTGATTGAGGATCTCGGTTTTGAGCGCAGCAGCGATTCTTTTCAAGCGCAATGCAGCTTGCTGGCCGATGCCCTGAAAAAAGCGGATATGCGCCTGCAATGGAGAGCGTGGTCCAAGCGCCGTCGTGCGGCGCATGTGGCCGGTTGCATGCTGGCCATGGTCTCGGGTGCGGGCATTGCCATCGCGCTGATGCCGGCGGCTGCATGGGCTGCCGGGCCTTACGTCACCGGCACGCTGGGCTTGGCCGGCGCTTTGTATGTCACCAGTTTCGCATTGCGAAGCGCAACCACGGTACAGGCGCGTCTGTGCAAGACCTACCGGGGAGGGGGGGCTCGCCGCAACAGCATGGCTTACCGTTCCCTGTATGAGGCCCTGCGATCCAATACGCGCAGTCTGCGCAATGCCGTCTACAGACGGGTTGGCTTGCCTGGTCCGCCGGAGGTCGATCTGGTTCGCGATGAGACGGGCCTGAGGTTCCAGTCGCTGGAACATGCGTCTTACAGTTTTTCGTTGCAGCGGCGGGGAGGAAAGGCAGCGAGGTTTGAGCGCCTGTATGCCCGGTGCGCGGTGGGTTTTACCAGCGATATTGCTGATATGGTGTGCCAGGCTGATTGCATACTGACCCGTATGGCCGGGCGAGCTATCCGTTTGTCTTATACGTCGCAAGACGGCTTTGTGCAGATGGCGGGTCAGACGGGCGGCGGCTTTGCCGGCTACGACTGGTACACCTCAGCCGCAGCAGATGTGCGAATGGGAAAGGCCAGACTTCAATGGGCGCGATTTGCAGGCATCGGCGGGGCCGATGTGCTGGGCGGCGCTGCGGGCTGCCTGGCGGTTTCGGCCTTCTGGGGTGCGGTTTCCAAGGCTTCCGCAGGCGTGGTGCCGGCTGTGATGCTGGGCGGTGCCGGTCTTCTCAAACCGCTGTCTGGCTTGACCATTCCGGCTGCATTCTGGACAGCCAGCCTGCTGCTGGAGGCGCCGCTGCCGCTGCTGCTCAAACTGTCTGACTTCCGTCCCGCTCAGTCGGGGCGCGAGCCTCTCATGCCCGCTACCCGCTGAAAAGCCGGGTTTTCCCCGTTTTCCCTTCTTTGCAGCAGAACGGAGTTCGTTCTGTACGTTTTTACGTTGACTTCCCCCTGACGGGGCGTGACTTCATTAATCTCTCGGCTTCTTCAACGCAAGCGCGCCACGAGTCCCGGCGGACCGGTGGGTGCGTAACCCCTCCGATCGTCTGCGGGCGGGGCTGTCCTGAGAGGATTTTGTCATGGGGTTGGGTTTTTCTTGCGGCGGCAGCACGCGCAATTCTTCGCCTGAGGTCAGTTTAAGTCTGCTGCCCGGTGGCACAGGAAGTGACAGCGCGGGTCATAGCGCGGGTAATAGCGTGGGAAAGAGCACGACAAAGAGCTCGGGAAAGAGCGCAGACTCCGGCGAGAAGAGCCGTTTGCAAAAAGTCGAGCGAGGGGTCCGTCAGTATTTCAAAGACCTTCCCTACAAGGGTTACATCGCAGTAGAGCGTCCGGGCGGCAGACAGCGCTACCTGCGCAACCTGTCAGCTCTTGAGTGGCGGCAACTCTATGGTAGCCGCTATATGTATTCCAGCGACTACATCCATGCCAATCCCAAAAGCTTCAGCACCGGTGTGGCCTGGGCGGCGCGTTTTGCCAACCGTACCGAAGAATGGGGCGAACTTACTTTCCGGTTTACCGGTTGCTACTGCCGTTTTTTAGGCGGCATCGCACGTCGCTCCTTGCGTGAACTGGCCGGCGCCCCCCGTTTTGCAGCCGATGTACGGCGGCAGTTGAAACGGCTTGAAAAATCGCCGTTCGCCGGCGTCGATGCGAACACCCTCGCGCAGCAGGCCACGGTATTTCTCCGTCAAAATGGATTCTTGAATTTCCACGGATCACTCAAGCGTGAGCTCAAGCCCGCTGATGTGCTTGCCTTGCTGAAACAGTGTGGCATGCAGGATCTAACTGATGAACAAGACCCGCGGGTGGACGTCATGAAGAAGCTTCTTAAACAAGCCGACCGTGCGCACAAACCGCAGTTGAACGGCACGCTGAACCAATGGGTGATGTCGGCCGGTTGCGTCATGTCGGCAGGTGCGTTTGCTGGCTTGTATCTCGGAACCGGTCTGGTGCTCAGCGGTATGGAGGCCACCTTTCTGGCCAAGATGGGCATGCTGGCCGCAGGCCTTTACTTTACGTCTTTCCTGATGCGCTCTGCGGTCACCGTTGCCGCGCGTGCAACGCATGCATATCGGGGGCGGACAGGCAATGTGGGCGCGCCAGGTAGCCGTACCTATGAAAGCCTGTTCGAAATGGCTGCCAACAGACTTCGGCCCTTTCGCAACAGGATCATGCAAAAACCGATGGAACACCTCAAGGACGACCCCAACTATGTGTTTCGCGGCAGCGCACAGCTCATAGACGATGAGGTCGTCAATGAAATCAAGTTTGCTCAGAAAATGGGCGCGTGCATGTATCGCGACCCGGATACAAATCGGGTTGTGCGTTACATCATGCGAGCCTCGGGTGCGCTGAATCGCCTGGGTGACTTTATTTTCAGTCTCGACCGTATCGTGGCGCAGGTCGCTGTCCAGCGTCCGCTTAAAGACAATCTTTTCCGCTATCACACCTACCTGCAACACAAGCCGGTGCAGTCGGTGCATGGCAAATGCAATATCGAACTGACCTACAAGCAGTCAGACGGATCGCGTAACCACCGGGTCAGACAGGCGCTGGCTTCCTTTATCGGGCATGGGGGAGCAGATGTACTGGGTATGGCATTGGGTTGCGGTGCCTGTTCCGCGATGTGGACTGGGTTAAATATTCCAATGGGTGGCTATATGTTCAGCGTCAATACAATCGGCGATCTGACCGCCACATGCGGGCTCGGTTTTGCAAGCGCTTGTGCGGTTAACTGGGGGGGCAGTGCGGCGGTTGCAACCCTAGGGCATGTGGTTGATGCGGCTGACCGCCATACCCGAGGTGTCCAAGGCAGAGTAACTGAGACAGCCGCTGAGATAAAAACGTGCCTTTTGAAGACGCTTGGGGACACGGGTCAATCTTTGAACACGTATGCCAATGTCCAACTGAATAAGGCAGCCTGATCAGACAGGACGGCGATGGTTTGCGCCACATATGCCTTGCGCCCCTTGCATCCACAATTGCCGCCACCGCCCGGATTGCGAGGTGGCAGACCGTCCCCCCGGACATCCAAGCCCCGGCATCCAAAAACCTGTCAAAATAGGGTCATTGGGCAGCAGAGCTGCCTGCACACAATGAACGCACCGGATAAATGCATGAGCATCAAGTCAGACAAATGGATACGCCGCATGGCAGAGCAACACGGCATGATCGAGCCTTTCGAGCCTGGTCAGGTACGTTATGCGCAAGACGGTCGCCGGCTGGTGTCGTATGGCACCTCCAGCTACGGTTACGACATCCGCTGCGCGCGCGAATTCAAGATTTTTACCAACATCAACAGCACGATTGTCGACCCCAAACATTTTGACGAAAAAAGCTTTGTCGACTTTGTGGGTGATGAGTGCATCATCCCGCCCAACTCGTTTGCGCTGGCCCGCACCATGGAATATTTCCGCATACCGCGCAATGTGCTCACCATCTGTCTGGGCAAAAGCACCTATGCGCGTTGCGGCATCATTGTGAACGTGACGCCCTTCGAGCCGGAATGGGAGGGGTATGTGACTCTGGAGTTTTCAAATACCACGCCTTTGCCAGCCCGCATTTATGCGGGTGAGGGTTGCGCGCAGGTGTTGTTTTTTGAAAGTGATGAGGTGTGCGAAACCTCGTACAAAGACCGGGGCGGCAAGTATCAGGGGCAGGTGGGTGTTACCCTGCCCAAGACCTGATTTTCGGTGAGCTTGTTTTAGGTGGGCTGTATCTGATCAGCCGGCGGTGGGCCTGTGTTGGGCAATGGCACCGTTGTGCGGGTCAGAGCCGTTCAAGTGGGTGAGTTGCAATTCAGCTCTTTGAGCGGGGAGCACAAATCCTTTGCCTCGCCCCCATTTCGCCATGGTCAAAATCATGGCGGTTCCAATGACGCCGATCGCCACCGCAGACAGAGCCTCGTGTGCCTTGCTGGCTGCGTTCATATCCGGGTTTGCAAGTATCAAAGCGGGCAGCGCGATACCAAAACCACTGGCAAACATGCGTCCGATGTCTGTACATGCAGCCTCGCCCCGGAAACCGTGAGCCAGCAATGAGCGGGAGTAGCATCCCAATCCCACTGTTGCCAAGATGTCGCCGGCGCTGAATATGGCGGTTGGCACAGCGAGTTTCTCTGCGGTGGTCTGTAGCCCGTTGGTGCGGTTGGCCAATTGAATAGCCGCCACGGCCAGCGCCAATACATGGCCGGCCATGTGAAGCGTGATATCTGCGGTTGTCCACTTACAGACAGAGACCTGTTCTTCGCGTGTCAGCACGATTTCTGGCGTGGTCTCCCCCCGTTCAATGTCGGCTGTATGAGGTATTGCAAGGGAGGGTAAATGGCCGTTGGCGGCTGTGTTGTTTTGTATATGCATGGTGGAGTCCTTTCAAGGGGGGGATTACGTTTGTATGATTCCCCCTGAGTGGCAGTTTTCACAAAAGAGTTCCATTTTTCGCCTCTGACGATAATTTCTTCTCCAAAGCCGGGTTTCGTCACTGATTTGCAGCCATTTTTGTTGGATAATTGGCGCCCTGTTGCCGGGCTTAGTGCCCGGGGGGCGGGTACAGTGCCGCAACTGCCGATGTATTGGGTCGCCTTGCCGCTTTTTGCTGTCCGTTTGAATCCGTTATCTTCCCTGTCACCCTTTGTTTTCCTCTTTTGCCGAGGTCAACCATGAAATTTCGTTTCCCCATCGTCATCATTGACGAGGACTTTCGTTCGGAGAACACGTCCGGTCTGGGCATCCGCGCGCTCGCGCAGGCTATCGAGGCCGAGGGTATCGAGGTGCTGGGGGTGACCAGCTACGGCGACCTGTCGCAGTTTGCGCAACAGCAAAGCCGGGCATCGGCTTTCATCCTGTCGATTGACGATGAGGAATTCACGCCGGGGCCAGATCTGGATCCAGCCATCATCAATCTGCGAAACTTCATCGAAGAAATCCGCTTTAAAAACTCGGAAATTCCGATTTACCTGTACGGCGAAACGCGTACGTCGCGCCACATCCCCAACGACATCCTGCGCGAGTTGCACGGTTTCATTCACATGTTCGAAGACACGCCCGAATTTGTGGCGCGTCACATCATCCGTGAAGTGCGATCGTATCTCGATTCATTGGCGCCGCCGTTTTTCAGGGCGCTGCTGGACTACGCGCAGGACGGTTCCTATTCCTGGCATTGCCCCGGGCACTCCGGTGGTGTGGCGTTTCTTAAAAGCCCGGTGGGGCAGATGTTCCACCAGTTTTTTGGCGAAAATATGTTGCGCGCCGACGTGTGCAATGCGGTCGATGAGTTGGGGCAACTGCTGGACCACACCGGCCCGGTGGCAGCTTCCGAGCGCAATGCGGCACGCATTTTCAATGCAGACCATTGCTTCTTTGTTACCAACGGTACATCCACATCCAACAAGATGGTGTGGCATGCCAACGTGGCACCCGGCGACATTGTGGTGGTGGACCGCAACTGTCATAAGTCCATCCTGCATGCGATCACCATGACCGGCGCCATTCCGGTGTTTCTCACGCCCACCCGCAATCACCTGGGCATCATCGGGCCCATCCCGCTGGATGAGTTTAAGCCCGACACCATCCGCAAGAAAATCGAGGCCAATCCGTTTGCGCGCGAAGCCCTGAACAAGAAGCCGCGCATCCTCACCATCACGCAGAGCACCTACGACGGTGTGCTCTACAACGTGGAGATGATCAAGGACGTGATGGGCGACTACATCGACACGCTGCACTTCGACGAAGCGTGGCTGCCGCATGCTACCTTCCACGACTTTTACCGCAACATGCACGCCATTGGCCGCGATCGTCCGCGTCCGGTAGAGCCGCTTGTGTTCTCTACGCAGTCCACGCACAAACTGTTGGCGGGTCTTTCGCAAGCATCGCAGATTCTGGTGCAGGAATCGGAGAATCGTAAACTCGACCGCGATGTGTTCAATGAGGCTTATCTCATGCACACGTCGACCAGCCCGCAGTACGCCATCATTGCGTCCTGCGATGTGGCAGCCGCCATGATGGAACCCCCGGGTGGCACTGCGCTGGTAGAGGAAAGTATTCTGGAAGCGCTGGACTTCCGCCGTGCGATGCGCAAGGTGGACGAAGAGTTTGGCATGGACTGGTGGTTTAAAGTGTGGGGACCACACGAGCTGGCTGAAGACGGCATGGGTTCGCGTGAAGACTGGATGATCCGTGCTGCGGATGATTGGCATGGATTCGGCAAACTAGCCGATGGCTTCAACATGCTGGACCCGATCAAGGCCACGGTGGTTACACCGGGTTTGAATCTGGATGGCAGCTTTGCGCAGATCGGCATTCCGGCGTCCATCGTGACCAAGTTCCTTGCAGAGCATGGCGTTATCGTGGAGAAGACGGGTTTGTATTCCTTCTTCATCATGTTCACCATCGGTATTACCAAAGGCCGCTGGAACACGCTGGTGACTGCGCTGCAGCAGTTCAAGGACGACTTCGACAGAAACCAGCCGATGTGGAGAATCCTGCCGGAGTTTTGCAAGCAGCATCCACGATATGAGCGGGTAGGCTTGCGAGACCTGTGTCAGCAGATTCATGGTATCTACAAGACGCATGACATCGCGCGCATGACGACCGAGATGTATCTGTCGGATATGCAGCCGGCGATGAAGCCGCAAGATGCGTATGCGCGTGTGGCGCACCGCGAGATTGAACGGGTGGCGATTGATGAGTTGGAAGGTCGCATCACCACAGCGTTGCTCACGCCGTATCCGCCGGGAATTCCGTTGTTGATCCCGGGTGAGCGCTTTAACAAGCCGATCGTCAACTATCTGAAATTTGCGCGTGAGTTCAACAAGCAGTTTCCGGGCTTTGAGACGGATATTCACGGGTTGGTGGCGATGGATGTGGATGGCGAAGTCAAGTACTTCGTTGACTGCGTGCGGAGTTGATGTCGCTGCGAGGGCGGTGAGTCTTGGGCATTCGTCGTTGCTCCGGCGGTTTTTGCAACTGATGCTCTGATTTTTCGGAGACTGCCCGAACAATCGCCACCACCGGGCAGCCTCCGGTAAGTCGCTCAGGCTAGCCCGCAGTGCTGCTCAAACATGCGCCTTCGCGTCAGACGGCGTTCGGAGATCGACTCCGCCGGATCGCATCCGAAAAATTGCGCCCGACAGTGCAGCGACCGTCCCGCAGCGAATCACTGATTCGCGAAGGG
>SXZD01000148.1 GCA_005788065.1 Burkholderiales bacterium | reverse complement strand
GTTCCAGTAGAAAGTGTGATTCCAGATCTGGGCTGCGTTGTTGAACACGCCGCCGCTGGATTTCTTGATGATGTCTTCCAGGCTGGCATTTTCAAACTCGGTGCCCTTGATCAGGTTGTTGAGGTTGACCACGTAGGCGTTGTGATGCTTGCCATGATGAAATTCCAGCGTTTCAGCTGAAATGTGCGGAGCGAGCGCGTCTTTGGCATAGGGCAATGCGGGCAGGGTGTGTTCCATGGAAAACCTCTTGAATGGGCACGAAAAAGCAGGAGCAGGCATTGTAATCAAAACTGCCCCGCCGTGTTGTGCATGCACAGCAAAAAGGCGGCGCATCACTGTGTGCACCAAGCCGAGGCACAATTGCAAAACGCAGCCGGATACGCCTAAGCGATTGATTCGACGAAAGTCCGTACCAAAAACAGGGGGATTTATCCACAATTGCAACCATTCTGCAAACATTTACGGAGCAAAAATCAACCCCTTTAAACATCGCATTCTTGCGTCGTAAGCACATGATTTAAAGAGTTTTTTTAAATAACAACAAAAACACCAATTTGTTCGTAATAAAAACCCGCCCCTGCTTTGGTGCAAGTTTTACTGTTATCCCCAAAGTTATCCACATCACGCGGACAAACGTCACATACACAGTCCTCCATTTGGTATTTCCGCAAAAATTCGATACAGTCGCCCCCACTCCCGCTTCATGCACAGCACAACGCACCCCCATGTGGTCTTTCATCCAAGCTGCCGGCTGGCCCGTCTGGCCCCTGATTTTCACGTCCATTGCCGCGTTGGGCATCATTTTCGAACGCGCGTGGGCAACCCGCCGCGAGCGCATCTACGACGAGACGCTGCTCAACGACGTGCTCTCCTCCGCCCAACGCAGCCGCTCCGCCACCGAACTTGGCGTTCTGGCCGAAGGCAGCCTGCTGGGCTTGGTGCTGGCCAGCGGCTTTGCATGCAGACAACGCGACCGTGCACACCTGCGAGAGGCATTTGAGGTGGCAGGGCACAAGGCCGCCGCCGCACTGGAGAAAAACCTGTCGCTGCTGTCCATGATTGCAACGGTAGCACCCCTGATGGGTCTGCTGGGGACCGTGGTTGGCATGATCGAGGTTTTCGGTTCCCAGAGCAGTCTGGGCGCAGATCCGCAGGCATTGGCGCATGGCATTTCGGTGGCGCTGTATAACACCGCCTTCGGCTTGGTGATCGCTATTCCGGCGGCTGTCGCGCACCGCTTTTTCCGCATCCGCGCTGACGAATATCTCCAGCAACTCGAAGACGCGGCCCGCGCCCTGCTAGACCGCATCGTGGTCCATGCAGCGCCAAGGCCTCCGGCCGGTCAGGCTGCAGGAGCGTCGCGCGCAGCAACACCCGCAGGATCCTCTTCGCCGGTAGCGCCAGCAGCGCCCGGGGCACGATCGCCGTCAGCCTACCCGGGCGCCGGCGCAGGGCAAGGCATGAATCCTGGCGCGCAACACCCCAACGACCGGCCCGGGTACCCGCGATGAATTTCCGCAAAAACCGGCGTGACGAAGAGCCCGAGATCAATCTCGTGCCCATGATCGACATCTTGCTGGTGGTGCTCATTTTCATGATGGTGACCACCACCTTCGTCAAGCCGGCCGCACTTAAAATCCGCCTGCCGGGCAGCCAGAACGCGCAAAGTCAACCGGATAACGGCAGCACGGTGACCATCCGCGTCAATGCCGAGGGGCTGTACGCCATCGAGGGACAAAGCACCGCTTTCGCCTTGCCTCAACTGCGCACCTATCTGCGTCAGCGTGTTGAAAAAACACCCAATGCCAAAGAAAAGCTCACCGTCATGGTGGAGGCTGACCGCAACGCCAGCCACCAGCAAGTTGTTGATGCGCTGGACAGCGTGGCACAGGCGGGTTTAAATCGGGTCAGCATCATTACCCAGAAGAGGTAAACCCTTGAGCATGAGCCCTCCCACCACCCGGGACATGCGGCCTTACTGGCAGCGCCTGCTGCTCAATTACTGGTACAACAACCGGCCCCTGTTTTTTCCGATTCGCTTGCTGGTGCACGCACTGGAAAAAGTAACCTCCTGGTGGATCAAGCGCCAGCCCATGATCATCCGCGAGCGCGACACAGACCTGCCCCCGGTCATTGTGGTGGGCAACTTCATCGTGGGTGGCGCCGGTAAAACGCCGGTGGTCAGGCATCTAGTGGACAAGCTGAAGACCAAGGGTTTCAAGCCGGGTGTCATCAGCCGGGGCTACGGGCGCTCAGCCTCGGATATCGGCATTTTCTCGCCCGGCCAGTCAGACAGCGCATCGCTGGCCAGCCGTATCGGTGACGAACCGGCCTGGCTGGCTCAGGCGCTCGACTGCCCGATTGCCGTGGGTGCTGACCGCACCGCGGTGCTCAAAGCCCTGCATGACCTGCACCCCGAGATCGACGTGGTGGTCTCCGACGATGGCATGCAGCACCGCGCACTGAAGCGGGTTTTCGAGATTGCAGTCTGCGACGAACGGGGCTTTGGTAACGGATTTCTGCTGCCCGCAGGACCCTTGCGCGAACCCATGCGGGAATGCAACCGGGTAGATGCCTTCGTACTGACCAACGGCGAATGGGATCGTCGCCTGCTCAGCGAAGTGTCTGTGCGAAAACCGCTCTACCGGGCGCTGCTGACGTTCCGCGACTGGCGCAACGTGGAGACTGGCGAGCGCCTGTCGCCCGCCGAGGGCGCCGCACGCTGGGCAGGCCAGAAGATCATTGCGGTGGCGGGCTTGGCCAACCCCGCCAAGTTTTTCCGTCTGATTGACGCGCAGGGCATACCTCATGAAACACTGGTTGTGCCCGACCACTACCAGTATCCACCCGACTTCGTACAAAAACTGGATGCGCAGGTCATACTGACCACCGGCAAGGATGCCGTAAAATGGCTCAACGACCGACGCGTGTGGATTGCCGAAGTGGAATTCGACATCCCCGACGAACTTATCAATGCGGTAGAGGACACCATCCGTGGATCTGAAAATGCTTGAAATCCTTGTCTGCCCCATCTGCAAGGGCAAACTCGAACACGACCGCACCGCACACGAACTCATCTGCAACGCCGATAAAATGGCCTTCCCGGTGCGCGATGGCATTCCCGTCATGCTGATCGAGCAGGCGCGCGACCTGCACGCCCCAACAACAGACGCAGCGCCCAGCGCGCCACGTCCCCCGGCCGATGACAGTACACACAACACTAGTCAGTCTGCATGAGGATGCCGGCATGAGTGCAGATTTCAAGATCGTCATCCCGGCCCGACTGGCCTCCACGCGTCTTCCCGACAAGCCGCTGGCCGATATCCACGGCAAGCCGATGGTCGTTCGGGTCGCGCAACGGGTCGCTGGCCTGGGCGCCAGTGAGGTCGTGGTGGCAACCGATCACGCAGACATCGTGACAGCCTGCCGTGCCCATGGTGTGGACGTAACACTGACGTCACCGGACTGCCCCAGCGGCACAGACCGTATCGCTGAGGTGGCGTTGCAGCGTAACTGGGCCGACTCGCAGATTGTGGTCAACGTCCAAGGCGACGAACCCCTGATCGAAAGCGAGGCGGTGCTTGCCGTCGCCCAGGGGCTCGACGGAAATGATGCCTCCATTTCCACCTGTGGCTGCCCCATCGAAAGCTGGGAAGATTTCTGCAACCCGAATATGGTGAAAATCGTGCTGTCGGGCACATCGAGGGCCTTGTATTTTTCCCGTGCGCCGGTGCCCTATCCGCGCGACCTAATGAGCGCAAACGCCCGCGGCCCCCTTCCCGGTCATTTCAAGCCCGTGCGCCACATCGGCCTGTATGCCTACCGCGTCGGGTTTCTGAAAGCCTATGTGGGTTGGCCGGTCAGCCCGCTGGACTCGGCAGAAAGCCTGGAACAGTTGCGCGCCCTCTACAACGGTCACGCAATCACCGTCTGCATGCTCAAAGAGGCGCCCGCACCGGGAGTGGACACACCCGAGGACCTTGAACGCGTACGCAGGCTCTGGCGCGAATAACCCGGCTGGCATCACTGGTTTGACCCCCGAACCGCACTCAGGTAAGTTTCGAGCAAGAGCGGCGGATTAAAAAGACACCCGCACAGATTCATAAAACACATCAAAGGCTAATGACATGCGTTTAATTCTTCTTGGCGCCCCCGGAGCAGGCAAAGGAACCCAGGCCAACTTCATCAAGGAAAAGTACGGTATTCCGCAGATTTCCACAGGTGACATGCTGCGCGCCGCAGTCAAGGCCGGAACACCCTTGGGTATCGAAGCCAAGAAAGTCATGGACGCCGGCGGACTGGTCTCCGACGACATCATCATCAATCTGGTCAAAGAGCGCCTGCAGCAGGATGACTGCAAGAACGGCTACCTGTTCGACGGTTTTCCGCGCACCATCCCGCAGGCTGAAGCCATGAAGTCGGCTGGCGTGCGTATCGAATATGTACTGGAAATCGATGTCCCCCACGGTGAGATCATCGAGCGCATGAGCGGTCGCCGCGTGCACGTGGCATCGGGCCGTACCTACCACGTCAAATTCAACCCGCCCAAAGTGGCCGGCAAAGATGATGCAACCGGTGAGGATCTCATCCAGCGTGACGATGACAAGGAAGAAACCGTTCGCAAGCGTCTTGACGTCTACGAATCGCAGACGCGCCCGCTGGTGGACTACTATTCGAAATGGGCCGCCCAAGGCGACGCCGCTGCTCCCAAGTACCGCCGCATTGCCGGTGTGGGCAGCGTCGATGCCATCCGCGAAGCTGCGTTTGCCGCACTGAAAGACTGAGCCAGCCTCGTCATACTGTTGTTGTGACGCATCGCTTCCTGCAGCGATGACCCATGCAAAGACCGCCTGTCTGCAGACAGGCGGCTACACTGAATTGCGCCAACCAAACAAAGGGGAGGAAGCGTGATGTCGGGTAATGCACTGTGGGGTTTATGGGCCACGCTTGCGTGTGGCATCGTCGCCGTGATCT